>NZ_WMBF01000189.1:0-11928 GCF_019400875.1 Streptomyces anatolicus
GTACGGCGCGGGGAGGCCGGGGGCGGGGATTACTCCCCACGGAGTACGCGCCGGGCCACGGAGTGCGCGCCGGGCCCCGAAGTACGCGCCGCGCCCCTCAGGACGGCGTCCGCGCCGCCGCCAGCAGCCGTGTCACATCCTCCGAGCAGATGGTGAGCGCGCAGCCCGCCGTGGCGAGGACATCGCGCTCGGCGGGCGTGTAGGGCCCGTCGGCGAGGGCGATCCGCGCGCCCTGGAGGAGCAGCGCCTCGCGGCCCGCGGGGGCGAGGTGCGGGGCCAGGGGGCCGAGCGCCTCGTGGAGTTCGATGGCGAGGCCGGGCCCGCAGTCGGGCTCGGTGGCGCGGCCGGTGTCGGCGGCGAGCGCGTCGACGAGGGCGACGAGCCGCTCCTCGGTGCAGTCGTCGTGGCCCGCGGCCAGCAGCGTGCCGACGGCCGTGTCGAGGGTGGCGCGCGAGCAGGCGCCGCCCGTGGAGAGGACGGCGACGACCACGGTGTGGACGGCGTCGCGCAGCATCGCGGAGAGCCGGGTGGTGGTGGGGTGGTCGAGGACGTCGGGGTCGAAGAGGTCCTGGCAGGCGGCGCACTGGACGACGGGCCCGGCGGGGCCGCGCGGCACGACGGGCAGGCCGAGCAGGACGAAGCGGCGCCGGCCGGTGAGCCGCTGGTAGTTGCGGTCGCCGCCGCAGGCCGGACAGAAGAACTCGCCGTCACCGACGGCGTCCCAGGCGGTGTGGACGCCGATGATCCGCTTGCACAGGGCCCGCCCCCGCGTGACGGGTCTGGCGGAAATGCGGGCTTGTCGGCCGTTTCGTCCATGATCTGGCAGCACCACGCACCTCCGTAACTCCCCGGCTGCATTGCCGTGTTGGCGTGATGTTAGCCACATCGGTGATGCGGCGTCAGCACCTCGCACAGGAGAGCGAGCCGGAGGTGGCCGGGAGATGACGCGGCCCCGCCCGCCGAGGGGGCGGACGGGGCCGGAGAAGGTGGGGCCGGGGGTCAGCGCGCCGCGCGGTTGACGGCCGACACGACGGCCTTCAGCGAGGCACGCGTGGTGTTCGCGTCGATGCCGATGCCCCACAGCACCTTGTCGCCGATCGCGCACTCGATGTACGAGGCGGCCTGCGCGGACGCGCCCTCGCTCATCGTGTGCTCCTGGTAGTCCAGCAGGCGTACGTCGATGCCGATGCCCTGCAGCGCGTCGAAGAACGCGGAGATCGGGCCGTTGCCGGAACCGGTCAGGACGGTGTCCGCGCCGTCCAGGGTGGCCTCGACGGTGAGGGTGTCGACGCCGTCCGTGTCGGTCGTCGTCTGGCCGTTCTTGACCTGAATCCGACCCCACGGATTACCCGGGTTGGGCAGGTACTCGTCCTGGAAGACGCTCCAGATCGCGCCCGGGGTGACCTCGCCGCCCTCGGCGTCGGTCTTCGCCTGGATGATCCTGGAGAACTCGATCTGCATGCGGCGGGGCAGGTCCAGCTTGTGGTCGTTCTTCAGGACGTAGGCGATACCGCCCTTGCCGGACTGAGAGTTGACGCGGATGACGGCCTCGTAGGAACGGCCGACGTCCTTGGGGTCGATGGGCAGGTACGGCACGGCCCACTCGATGTCGTCGACCGTCTTGCCCGCCGCCGCCGCGCGGGTCTCCAGCGCGTCGAAGCCCTTCTTGATGGCGTCCTGGTGGGAGCCGGAGAAGGCGGTGTAGACCAGGTCGCCCGCGTAGGGGTGGCGGGGGTGGACCTCCATCTGCGTGCAGTACTCGTACACGCGACGGACCTCGTCGATGTCCGAGAAGTCGATCTGCGGGTCGACGCCCTGGGAGAAGAGGTTCATGCCCAGCGTGACCAGGTCGACGTTGCCGGTGCGCTCGCCCTGGCCGAACAGGCAGCCCTCGACGCGGTCGCCGCCGGCCATGACGGCCAGCTCGGCGGCGGCGACGGCGGTGCCCCGGTCGTTGTGCGGGTGGATGGACAGGCAGACGTACTCGCGCCGGGAGAGGTTGCGCGACATCCACTCGAAGCGGTCCGCGTGGGTGGAGGGCGTGGAGCGCTCGACCGTGGCGGGCAGGTTCAGGATGATCTCGCGCTCGGCGTCGGGCTGCCATACGTCCATGACGCCCTCGCAGACCTCCAGGGCGAAGTCCAGCTCGGTGTCGGTGAAGATCTCGGGGCTGTACTGGTATCCGAACGTCGTACGGTCGTCCAGCAGCTTTTCGGCGTACTCCATGACCAGCCGGGTGCCGTCGACGGCGATCTGCTTGACCGCGTCGCGGGAGCCGCGGAAGACCACGTCGCGCCAGACGGGCGCGGTCGCGTTGTAGAGGTGGACGGTCGCGCGGCGGGCGCCCTTCAGGGACTCCACGGTGCGTTCGATCAGCTCTTCGCGGGCCTGGGTCAGGACGGAGATCGTCACGTCGTCGGGGATCGCGTCCTCGTCCTCGATGATCGAGCGCACGAAGTCGAAGTCGGTCTGGCCGGAGGAGGGGAAACCGACCTCGATCTCCTTGTAGCCCATGCGTACCAGCAGGTCGAACATGGCGCGCTTGCGCGCCGGTGACATGGGGTCGATCAGCGCTTGGTTGCCGTCGCGCAGGTCCGTGGAGAGCCAGCGGGGGGCGACGGTGATCCGGTTGTCGGGCCAGGTGCGGTCCGGGATGCCGACCTGCTCGTACTGGCCGTACTTGTGGATCGGCATGGACGTGGGGCGCTGGAAGTTCGGCATGTGCGGGGCTCCTCGGAAGTGTCCTGAAGGACGGCCGACGGTCTTAGCGCAACGCCGAACTCCGCGGGGAGGGGGTCGGCCTCGACTACAGGCCCTCGCCGCGGCAGCTAAGGAGAAGCAGCCCGAATCGCATGATGTGCCGCAGCCTAGCCGAGCCGCGCTCTGTGCGCGGGCCCGTATCAGTATGCGGGACCGTGACGAGATAAACGCGTAGAGGTGATCAATCCCTCTATTTCAGCAATCATGGTGGCAGGTAGTGACAGCGGCATGACCCAGTGCCACATTGCCGCCATGACCGCCAACCCGACGGGCTTCGAGCCCGTTTTCTGCACCATCGTCCCGCCCCACGTCCTGGACACCCTCGCCCAGAGCCAGAACCCGACGCTCGCCGGCCCGGCCCGTCGCACCCTGGAGCGGGACTCCATCGAGCGCACCCGCCGCCGTCTGACGACCGTCGTCGGGGCGCCCAGCGTGGCGCTGCCCAAGGGCGCGGCGGCGGACAAGCCGCACCGCACCATCTACGACGCACAGCAGCGCACCCAGCTGCCGGGCCGCAAAGTGCGCGGCGAGGGCGACGAGCCCGGCAAGGACGCCACCGTCAACCGCGCGTACGCGGGCCTCGGCGCCACCTTCGAGCTGTTCCAGAAGGCGTACGAACGCAACTCCATCGACGGCAACGGCCTGCCGCTCGACGCGACCGTCCACTACGGCGAGGAGTACGGCAACGCCTTCTGGAACGGCGAGCAGATGGTGTTCGGCGACGGCGACGGCGAGATCTTCCTCGACTTCACCATCCCCGTGGACGTCATCGGCCACGAGCTGACCCACGGCGTCGTGCAGTACACGGCGAACCTCACCTACTTCGGCCAGCCGGGCGCCCTGAACGAGTCGATGGCGGACGTCTTCGGCTCGATCATCAAGCAGTACACGCTCGGCCAGAGCGCCCGCGAGGCCGACTGGCTGATCGGCGCGGGCCTGCTCGCCCCGGGCGTCTCCGGCAAGGCGCTGCGCTCCATGAAGGAGCCCGGTACGGCGTACGACGACGACGTCCTCGGCAAGGACCCGCAGCCCGCCGACATGGACCACTACGTGCGCACGGGCCGGGACAACGGCGGTGTGCACATCAACTCCGGCATCCCCAACCGCGCGTTCTACCTGGTCGCCGACGCGCTCGGCGGCCACTCGTGGGAGCGGGCCGGCCAGATCTGGTACGCCGTCCTGACCGGCGGCGAGCTGGCGCAGGACGCCTCCTTCGAGGACTTCGCGAAGCTGACGGTGGCCGCGGCCCGCCAGAAGTACGGCGACGGGGAGGAGCTGAAGGCCGTCACCGACGCGTGGGCGACGGTCAAGGTGCCGGTGCCCAAGTCCGCCGCCAACGGCTGACGGCGCGCTACCGGCCGCCCGCGCGGTGGAGTAGACAGGAGCCATGCGTATCCAGGTGAAGCGCACGGGCGGGTTCGCGGGCATCGACCGGCACGCCGAGGTGGACACCTCGACGCTGGCCGATGCCCCCGAATGGCACGCGCTGGCCGAACAGGCCTTGGCCGACGGCCGCGGCACCCCACCCATCGGGGTGCCGGACGGCTTCAACTACCAGCTGACGGTGGACGGGTGCACGGTGTACTGCTCCGACCCACGGCTGACCGAGGCACAGCGGAAGCTGATCTCACGGGTGCTGAAGGAGGGTTCGTAGGGCACGCCCATTGACTTCCGTACTCGGCGGTACGGAAGATCCCGCCCATGGCAGCGACCGAGGCAGGCCCGATACCCCCGCTCCCCCGCTTCCCCCGGGATTTCCTGTGGGGCGTGTCCACGTCGGCCCACCAGATCGAGGGCGCCGCCGACGAGCGCGGCGCCTCGGTGTGGGACGCCTTCACGGCCGTGCCGGGGAACGTGAAGGACGGCACGACGGCCGCCGTCGCCTGCGACCACTACCACCGCTACCGCGAGGACGTGGCGCTCGTCCGTGACCTCGGCGTGGACGCCTACCGCTTCTCCGTCTCCTGGCCGCGCGTGCTGCCCACCGGCTCGGGCCCGGTGCACGCGGCGGGCCTGGACTTCTACGACCGCCTCGTCGACGAGCTGTGCGCGGCGGGCGTGCGCCCCGTCCCCACCCTCTTCCACTGGGACACCCCGCTGGCCGTGCAGGAGGCGGGCGGCTGGCTGAGCCGCGACACCGCCGAGCGCTTCGCCGAGTACGCCGCCGTGGTCGCGGCCCGCATCGGCGACCGCGTCCCCAAGTGGATCACCCTCAACGAACCCGCCGAACACACCCTGCTCGGCCACGCCCTCGGCGAGCACGCCCCCGGTCAGCGGCTCCTCTTCGACGCGCTGCCGGTCGCCCACCACCAGCTCCTCGCGCACGGCCTCGCGGTGCGGGCGCTGCGCGCGGCGGGCGCCCGGGACATCGGCATCGCCAACTCGCACGGCCCGACCTGGCCCGCCTCGGACGGCGACGAGGACACGGCCGCCGCCGACTTCTACGACGTACTCCTCAACCGCCTCTTCGCCGACCCGCTGCTCCTCGGCCACTACCCCGAGGGCTATGGGGAGTTGCTGCCCTCCCCCGACCTGGCAGCGGACCTGAAGGTCATCTCCGAGCCCCTTGACTGGTACGGGATCAACTTCTACCAGCCGACGAAGGTGGGCGCCCCGCTCCCGCGCCCCACCGAGTTCTCCGGCCTCACGCTCCCGCCCGAACTCCCCTTCGCGCCAAGGGAGATCGGGGGGTATCCGACGACGGACTTCGGCTGGCCGGTGGTCCCCGGTGCCCTCACCGAACTCCTCACCGCCTTCCGCGACCGCTACGGCGACCGCCTCCCGCCGCTCGTCATCACCGAGAACGGCTGCTCGTACGCGGGCCTGGACGACCAGGAGCGGATCGCCTACCTGGACGGCCATCTGCGGGCCCTGCACCGGGCGCTTGAGGCGGGAGTGGACGTACGCGGCTACTTCGTCTGGTCGCTCATGGACAACTTCGAGTGGGCGGAGGGCTACCGGCAGCGCTTCGGCCTCGTCCACATCGACTACGCCACCCTGGAGCGCACCCCGAAGGCGTCCTACCACTGGCTGCGCGAGGTCCTGCGGGCGCGGCGCGCATGACCGCCGCCGCGCTGCGGGAGCCCACCGACCGGGTCGGCGGGGGCTGGACGGGCGCCCTGTCGCTGGCGAACGGCGCGATCTGGGTGGGGTGGTACGGGCCGCTGCAGATCCTGCTCGCCGTGCAGGCCGAGGATCTCGCCCCCGCGGGCACCTCGAAGGAGACGGTCCTCGCCTGGGTGACGGGCGTGGGCGCGGTCGTCTCGCTCGCCGCGAACCCGCTGTTCGGCGCGGTGTCGGACCGCACCACGTCCCGCCGGGGCCGGCGCACGCCGTGGATCGTGGCGGGCGCTGCGGGCGGCGCCGCCTCACTCCTGCTGCTCTCGGCGGCGGGGTCCGTGTGGGCGATGGCGGTGGGCTGGTGCCTGGTGCAGCTCACCCTGAACGCCGCGTTCGCCGCGGTCACCGCCGCCGTGCCGGACCGGGTGCCGCGCGGCCGGCGGGGCGCGGTCGGCGGCTGGCTCGGGGCGGCGCAGCTGCTCGGGGTGGTCGTCGGGACGGGCCTCGCGACGCTGGCGGGCGGCACGGTCGCGGGGTACGCGGCGTGCGCGGTCTTCACGGTGGCGGGCGTGCTGCCCTACGTCGTACGCCACCGGGACCTTCGCCTGGACGCCGCTGACCGGCCCCCCTGGAGCGGGCGGAGCTTCCTCGCGGGGTTCTGGCTGAGCCCGCGCCGCCATCCCGATCTGGCCTGGGCCTGGCTGACGCGCTTCCTGATCAACGTCAGCAACTCCGTGGTGCTGCTCTATCTCCTGTACTTCCTCCGCGACGGCCTGCACCGCGCGGACCCGGAGCAGGGCGTGCTGATCCTGACCGCGGTGAACGGCGCGACGATGCTCGCCACCGTCGTGGCGGGCGGCGCCTGGTCGGACCGGGTGGGCCGCCGCAAGCCCTTCGTGGTCTGGTCGGGCTCGCTGATGGCGGCGGCGACGGGGCTGCTCGCCCTCTGGCAGACCTGGCCGGGCGCGCTCGTCGCGGCGGCGCTGCTCGGCGTCGGCTTCGGCGTCTTCACGTCGGTGGACTTCGCCCTGATGACGGACGTGCTGCCCAGCTCCCTGGACCGCGGCAAGGACCTAGGCGTCATCAACATCGCCAACTCCCTCCCCCAGGTGGCGGCCCCGGCCCTGGCGGCCCCGATCGTGACGCACCTGGGCGGCTACCGGACGCTCTACCTGACGGCGGCAGTGATCGGCCTGGCGGGGGCGGTGCTGGTGCGCCGGATCAAGGGGGTGAGATAGAGGCGCTCAGAACCCGAGCTTGCGCAACTGCCGAGGATCCCGCTGCCAGTCCTTGGCGACCTTGACGTGCAGGTCGAGGAAGACGGGCGTACCGAGAAGCGCCTCGATCTGCTTGCGGGACTTGATGCCGACGTCCTTCAGCCGCTTGCCCTTGGGGCCGATGATGATCCCCTTCTGGCTGGGCCGCTCGATGTAGACGAACGCGTGGATGTCGAGCAGCGGCTTGTCGGCGGGCCGGTCCTCGCGCGGCAGCATTTCCTCGACCACGACGGCGATGGAGTGCGGCAGCTCGTCCCGTACGCCTTCGAGCGCGGCCTCGCGGATCAGCTCGGCGACCATGACCTGCTCGGGCTCGTCGGTGAGGTCGCCCTCGGGGTAGAGCGGGGGGCCCTCCGGCAGCAGCGGCACGATCAGGTCGGCGAGGAGACCGACCTGCTGGTCGCCGACGGCCGACACCGGCACGATCTCGGCCCACTCGAAGCCCAGCTCCGTGCCGAGCTGGTCGATGGCGATGAGCTGCTCGGCGAGCGTCTTGCTGTCGACCAGGTCGGTCTTGGTGACGATCGCGATCTTCGGCGTCTTCTTGATGGACGCCAGTTCCTTGGCGATGAACCGGTCGCCGGGGCCCAGCTTCTCGTTCGCCGGCAGACAGAAGCCGATGACGTCGACCTCGGCCCAGGTGGTCCGTACGACGTCGTTCAGCCGCTCGCCGAGCAGTGTGCGCGGCTTGTGGAGCCCGGGGGTGTCGACCAGGATCATCTGGGCGTCCGGCCGGTGCACGATGCCGCGGACCGTGTGGCGCGTGGTCTGCGGCTGGTTCGCGGTGATCGCGACCTTCTTGCCTACCAGAGCGTTCGTGAGGGTGGACTTGCCCGCGTTGGGGCGGCCGACGAAGCAGGCGAAGCCGGCCCGGTGGGCGGCCTCGGACGGCTCGGCTGATGACGGGGTACGAACGCTCATGGCGCCCATTGTCCCTGATCGCGGGAGCCCCGCCGTACCGTGCCGCTTCCGCCGTGGGCCGGGGCCGGGAAATCACCGGCTTCGCCGGGTTCGTCCGCGCCCACGGGACGGGCCCTACTCGCCCGCGTCGACCCGCGCCCTGACCTCGCCGTCGGCCCCCGCGAGGAACACCGGCGTACCGGCCCCGCCGAGGTCCCGCACCGCGGCGAGGTCCTCCGTGGGAAGCTCCTGCGCGCCGGAGACGACCGCCGCGGCCTCCAGGGACTCGGCGCCCGAGGCGACCGCCATCGCCACGGCGGTCCGCAGCGCGGAGAGCCGGAGCGAGTCGAGCGCGACGGTCCCCGCCACGTACGTACGTCCCGTCTCGTCCCGCACGGCCGCCCCCTCGGGCACGCCGTTGCGGGCCCGGGCCGAACGGGCCAGGGTGACGATCTTGCGGTCCTCGGGACCGAGGTCGGTGCTCTGCGTCATGCCCCGAGCATAAAGAGCACCCCGCACCGGCGCCCCGTCAGGGGCACGGGGAACTGCGCGCCCGGCCACCGACGGCCCGCGGGCCGGAGAACACCCCGGGAGGCCCCCGCATCAGGACCGGTCGAGCCGCAGCCGCAGCGCGCGCGGCAGCCCCGCGACCACCAGGTCGTACGAGTCCTCGATCAGCTCCCTGAGCCGATCATCGGGGAGGTCGCCGTCAGCTGTGACGGTGTTCCAGTGCCGCTTGTTCATGTGGTAGCCCGGCACGATCTCCGGGTGCGCGGCGCGCAGCTGCACCGCCAGGTCCGGATCGCACTTGAGGTTGACGGTCAGCGGCCGCCCGCCGAGCGCCGAGAGCGCGAACATCTTCCCCGCCACCTTGAAGACCGAGGTCTCCGGGTTGAACGGTAAGTCCTCCACCGCGTCGTTGAAGGACAGGCAGAAGGTCCGCAGCCCCTCGGGGGTCACTCGGAGTCCCCCGCCTCGTGCGAGCCCTTGGGCGTGACCGGCTCCACGAGTACCGTCACGATCTTGTTCCGGCGGCCCGCGGCGGACTCCGCGGTGAGCGCCAGTTCGCGGCCGTCCGGCAGCGGCACGATCGCCGAGGCCCCGGCGATCGGGACGCGGCCCAGCTGCTTGGCGAGCAGGCCGCCGACCGTCTCCACGTCCTCGTCGTCGAACTCGTCGAGGCCGAAGAGCTCCCCGAGGTCGCCGATGTCGAGCCGCGCCGTGACGCGGTAGCAGCCGTCGGCCAGCTCCTCGACGGGCGGCAGCTCACGGTCGTACTCGTCGGTGATCTCGCCGACGATCTCTTCCAGGATGTCCTCGATGGTCACGATGCCGGCCGTGCCGCCGTACTCGTCGATGACCACGGCCACGTGGTTGCGCTCCTGCTGCATCTCGCGCAGCAGGTCGCCCGCGTTCTTCGTGTCGGGCACGAAGGTCGCCGGGCGCATCGCCGTCGACACCAGCTCGGACTCGGCCTCGCGGTTGATGTGCGTCTTGCGGGCCAGGTCCTTCAGATAGACCATGCCGACGATGTCGTCCTCGCTCTCGCCCGTGACCGGTATGCGCGAGAAGCCGGAGCGCAGGGCAAGGGTGAGGGCCTGACGGATCGTCTTGAAGCGTTCGATGGCGACGAGGTCGGTGCGGGGCACCATCACCTCGCGCACCAGCGTGTCGCCCAGTTCGAAGACGGAGTGCACCATGCGGCGCTCCTCGTCCTCGATCAGGGACTCCTTCTCTGCGAGGTCGACCATGGCGCGCAGCTCGGCCTCGGAGGCGAACGGGCCGCGCCTGAAGCCCTTGCCGGGCGTCAGGGCGTTGCCGATGAGGATCAGCAGGGGCGGGATCGGGCCCATCACCCGGGCCAGCGGCAGCAGGACGTACGCGGCGGCTGTCGCGGTGCTCAGCGGGTGCTGGCGGCCGATGGTGCGCGGCGAGACGCCGACGGCGACATAACTGACCAGGACCATCACGCCGATGGCGATCGCGAGGGCTTCCCAGGTCTTGTCGAACTCCTTCAGGCAGGCGTACGTGACGAGGGCCGACGCGGCCATCTCGCACGCCACCCGCACGAGCAGCGCCACATTGAGGTAGCGGGTCGGGTCGGCGGCGACCTGCGCGAGCTTCGCGCTGCCCCGGCGCCCGGAGCGGACCGCCTCGTCGGCGCGGAAGCTGGAGACGCGGGCGAGGCCCGCCTCGGCGCAGGCGGCGAGCCAGGCCACGACGACCAGGGCGACCGCGCCCGCGATCAGTTGGAGGCTCACGGCGCTACGAGACGGTGGGCGCGGGAGAGGGACCGGTCAGGCCCTTCTCGGCACGCCAGCCGTCGACGATGGCCGCCTGGAGGCCGAACATCTCGGCCTTCTCGTCGGGCTCCTCGTGGTCGTACCCGAGCAGGTGCAGCACCCCGTGGACGGTCAGGAGCTGCAGCTCCTCGTCCATGGAGTGCTGCGTCGGGGCGTCCTTGCCCTGCTGGGTGGCGACCTCGGGGCAGAGCACGATGTCGCCGAGGAGGCCCTGCGGGGGCTCGTCGTCGTCCTTCATGGGCGGCCGCAGCTCGTCCATGGGGAAGGACATGACGTCCGTGGGCCCCGGCAGGTCCATCCACTGGATGTGCAGCTGCTCCATGGCGTCGGCGTCCACGACGATCACCGAGAGCTCGGAGAGCGGGTGGATGCGCATCCGCGCGAGGGCGTAGCGGGCGATGTCGAGGATCGCCTGCTCGTCGACCTCGGTTCCGGATTCGTTGTTGACGTCGATCGACATGGTGGTGCTGGTCTACTTCCCGTCGCGGCTGTCGTGCTGCTCGTACGCGTCGACGATACGGCCGACCAGCTTGTGCCGTACGACATCGTGGGACGTGAGGCGGGAGAAGTGGATGTCCTCCACGCCCTCCAGGATCCGCTGGACCTCGCGCAGACCGCTCTTGGTGCCGCCGGGCAGGTCGACCTGGGTGACGTCACCGGTGATGACGATCTTCGAGTCGAAGCCGAGGCGGGTGAGGAACATCTTCATCTGCTCGGCGCTGGTGTTCTGCGCCTCGTCGAGGATGATGAACGCGTCGTTCAGGGTGCGGCCGCGCATGTACGCCAGCGGCGCGACCTCGATCGTGCCCGCGGCCATCAGGCGCGGGATCGAGTCGGGGTCGAGCATGTCGTGCAGGGCGTCGTAGAGCGGGCGCAGGTAGGGGTCGATCTTCTCGTACAGGGTGCCGGGCAGGAAGCCGAGGCGCTCGCCCGCCTCGACCGCGGGCCGGGTCAGGATGATGCGGTTGACCTGCTTGGACTGCAGGGCCTGGACCGCCTTCGCCATGGCGAGGTAGGTCTTGCCCGTGCCGGCCGGGCCGATACCGAAGACGATGGTGTGCTTGTCGATCGCGTCGACGTACCGCTTCTGGTTCAGCGTCTTGGGGCGGATGGTGCGGCCCCGGGACGAGAGGATGTTCTGCGTGAGGACCTCGGCGGGGGTCTCCTCCGCGCCGCTGCCGCTCTCGTCCGCCCTCAGCATGGCGATCGAGCGTTCCACTGCGTCCTCCGTCATCGGCTGACCGGTGCGGAGCACCAGCATCATCTGGTCGAACAGGCGCTGGATGAGGGCGACTTCGCGGGCCGCGCCCACGGCGCTGATCTCATTGCCCCGGACGTGGATGTCGGCCGCCGGGAAGGCCTTCTCGATCACGCGCAGCAGGGCGTCGCCCGAACCGAGGACGGTCACCATGGGGTGCTTCGCCGGAACCGTGAAGTGGGCTCGGGCCTCGTCCTGGTCTGCGGTGTGCGTGGTGGGTGTCTGAGTCATGGGCCGGCTCTGAAGGCCTGCTCATCCTCCTTGTGCGGGGCTTGGGCCGCTTGGCCTTGCGCTTCCAGAGTACGACGGCGCTGGCGCTGTGCCGTAGGGGATTTTCGTGCCGCCGCTTCGCGGCGATGCTTTCCCACCC
>NZ_WMBF01000018.1:0-34605 GCF_019400875.1 Streptomyces anatolicus
GGTTGGCGGCAGGCGGGGGACCGAGGGCGGGGATGACGTCGGAGACACGGTGGTCGTTCTCGGCCGGGAGGCCGATGTGGAAATCGGCGTTCAGTGGGGCGGCGATCTGGTCGGCGAAGAACATGCCGATGGACTGCCGGGAAATGCGGCGGACGACCTCACCGAGCAGGAAACCATGGGTGAAGCGATGGTAGCCGGATGCCGTTCCCGGTTCCCAGCGCGGGGATTGGCGGGCCAGCAGGGTGGTGGCCTTCTCCCAGTCGCACAGGTCGTCGAGGGTCATGGGCCGGTCCCAGTCGGGGAGGCCGGCGGTGTGACTGAGCAGGTGCCGGATCAGGATGCGGTCTTTCCCCGCGCTGCCGAACTCGGGCCAGTATTTTTCGACCGGCGCGGACAGGTCCAGTTCACCGCGGTCGGCGAGGAGAAGACCGCACAGTGCGGTCATCGTCTTCGTGGTGGACCACACGTTGGTGAGGGTGTCGCGCCGCCATGGCCGCGTACGGGCCTGGTCGGTGTGGCCACCCCACAAGTCGACGACAGGTTCACCGTCGAGGTAGACCGCCACCGAGGCGCCGATATCCGCTCCGCTGCGCAAGGAGTCCTCCAACGCCTCCCGCACCGCGCTGAACCGATCGCTGCAGCTGCCGTGAACTTCCATGGAAGATAGTCCGATCTCAGTGTGGTGCTGTGGGGCGCTCAAGACGGGCGGCGAGTTCGCGGATCCGGGGTGTGGTGTCCGCCTTGGAGACTCTGCGCAGGAATTCGATCTCGCCCGGCAGGTCCGCACCGCCGAGGACCGGGACGGTCAGATCACCGCGGTGTGGCGGCGCCCCGCCCGCCTTGGCGCGTCGCGCTATGCGCAACCAGCAGGCGGTGACGCGGGGATCGGCATCGGCGGGGGGCGAGCTTTCGTCCTCAAGGTGGGCGCGCACCTCGTCCAGCACCGGCTGGGGGACGTAGGCGCGCAGGTCGAGGATCGCGTCACGGATCTCGATGACGGTCCGGTAGAGGCGTAGGTCCAGCGGAGAGTCGGAGTACCTCAGAAACCCGAGGCCGGGCCGGCGAGCGGGTGCCAGCCGGACGTCGGGCACCGCTTCGACCAGGTCACGCCAGAGCGGCCGCAGCTGCCACAGGACCCGGACGCGTTGGAGCGTCAGGGCCGCCATGGCCCCGAGGGGAACGCAGATCGCACTCGCTCGTGCCAGGGCATAACAACCGAGCAGAAGAGGAGCGAGGGACGGGATCCACGAGTAGCGAGCTCCGAGGTATGCGCAGTGGAGAAGCCAGTAGGACCCGGCGAAGACCGCACCGAGGCCGAAGAGCCGCAATCCGACACGCAGGGCGAAGTCCGGGCTCGCCCGGCTGTACCACCAGCAGGCGAGCGCGCACACCACGTTGGTGCTGAGGTTGATGGCGATGAGAACGGCCCAGTACGTGGCGGATGGTGCGGGGGCGCCAGAGGGAGGGATCGTGTGCGACAGATGTGGTACCGCGGTGAGGTCCAGCCAGGTGAGCACGGTCATCCCGACCGCGGCCAGGCCGTAGAGGGGGTAGGTGTGACGGCCACGAAACGCCAGGAACACGAAGTCCAGCACCGCGGCGGAGGTGAGAACGCCGAGCAGATTGCGCGCCAGCGCGGTGAGATGCGTGGGCCCGGTGGCCTGGTACACGAGGTCGTTGACCCAGGGCAGATGCAGCGTGAGCGCGGCTGCCGCGCCGAGGACCGCCAGCCAGAGGGAGCGTTGCTCGCTCGAACGCATGGCGGTCGGGGCCCGTAGCACCAACGCCAGCCACATGCAGGCGACGCCGACCGACTCCAGGTTGATCCCGAAGCTCCGTAAATCGCCGAGGGTCACAGCTGGTGTCGCCTTCGGGTGATGCCCAGTGCCCCGCTCAGTGCCCCCAGCCCGGGCGCGGTTACCGGGGGTGCGGTCAGTCCGCTGTTCCGTGTGGTGAGGATCAGACTCGCCACCATCTCGGCTTCTCGCTCCTGGGTGTCGGAGTAGTTCGTGCGCCCCAAAATATCGCGGACGAGTTTCGGGTCGAGGTCGGGGAAGACCAGCCGGGCGGTCGCGTCGTCCAGGGACGAGCTGCTGCGGTGGCCGCAGATCATGTGCGCCAGCTCATGCACGATGATGTGCTCCTGATGAGGCCGCGTGGTCCTGGCCTCGAACACGATGAAGTCGGCCTGGTCCGAGGCTATCCAGAGGCCGCACGGCTGTGCGGCCCGCATGGCGATGGGGAGCAGATGGATGGGGCGGCCGCGCCGCTCACCCAGACAGGCGCACAACTCCGCGATGTCGCCCGACGCGGGAAGCGCCAAGGCTGTCAGACGGGCCTCACAATCGCGGCGTAAGCGGGCGAGGCTGCGACGCTGGTCTCGTCTCATACGAGGCGACACTGGAACGACTCCTCAGCGAGGAAAGGCCACGGACCGTACGGCGCACGGACGGTCGGCTCGTGGCCGGAATCCTTGCGCGACGGCGGCTTGGCGCATGTGTGGGGGGTGCGCATCGTCATCCCTCGACGGGTGGCAGCCCTTGAAGCTTCCTCACCTGATCCAGTACGGCTGTAATGGCTTCGAGGCTGTCCTGCTGCAGGCCCACCGCTCTCAGGGCGACCCCGCGGACGCCCGCCTGCTTCAGCATCTCAAGCCCCGCGAGCTGAGCATCGACTCGCTCCGCATGGTCAGGGTCGACGAAATAGGCCGCCGAGACGCCGAAGAACTCCGCGAGCGCTGCCAGCAGTTCCTGTGAGGGGTGGGCGCGAGAGCCGTTGCGAAGCGCTGACAGATAGGCACCGCTGACGCGTATCTGGGGATGTCGTTCCTTGATCTTCTCGGCGACCTCGTTGTTGGTCCACCGCCGCCCCTCGGGGAGGCTCTTGCGGAACAGGCCGTCCAGCCGCTCGGCAAGCGCCGATTCCCCTGGCACGTCAGTCATGCGTCCTCCTGTGGCCGAGCAGGCCCCATCTGCCGTCACTCAACGGGCAGTTGAAGTCCAGTGTGGCACTTCGTCTACTGGTTGACGAGCCTGTGTCGGCGTGGAAGCATACTGTGACGAAACCAGCAGATGGAAGGCTGGCCGGTGACAAGCGGCCTCCCGCGCAGAGACCTCCTGCGGTGACGCCTTCCGCTGCCCCGGTCCGTGGCCTGCCTGGATTGGCCTGTCAAACAGACAGACGTCGCCAGTCACTGCGATCGAAACGGAGTTCGAGGTGAGATCGGCACGATGAGTCGGCCCCTCAAGTCGCCCAAGACACCCACACAGTTAGCCGCCGAGGCGTGGATCCGCCTCCGGGGCACAAGCGGGTCATACGGCATCAACGGCCGTGAAAAGAAGGCCGGTTGATGGCCCTGTACCTCGCGTCGTCAGCCGGTCCGGGGCGACAGGTCACCCAGACCGTCCCCCTCAGCGTTCTCTTGCCGTCGGATTCCCCAAGGGTCGCGGGGGAGGACGAAAAGCACATCGAGAGACTCGCCGGGCTGGACACACCGCTTCCGCCCATCCTCGTCCACCGGTCGACCATGCGTGTCATCGATGGCATGCACCGCCTGCGGGCCGCCGCGCTGAGAGGGATGGACCGCATCGCGGTCGAGTTCTTCGAGGGCGACGAGGAAGAGGCCTTCGTTCTGGCCGTGAAGCTGAACGCGGCCCATGGCCTCCCGCTCAGCCAGACCGACCGGGCCCACGCGGCCGCACGGATCATCGCCTCGCGCCCCCACTGGTCGGACCGGCGCATCGCCTCCGTCACCGGCCTCGCCCCGGGCAGCATCGCGGCTCTGCGCACGCGTTCAACTGAACAGAACAAGCAGTTGAAAAAACGAGTGGGCCGGGATGGGCGCCTACGGCCCCTCAACCCGACCGAGGGCCGCATGCGCGCGAGCCGGCTGCTCGACGCCAAGCCCAGCAGCACTCTGAAGGAGATCGCCGAAGCGGCTGGGATCAGCGCCGCCACGGCGAAGGACGTGCGTGACAGGGTGCGCGCCGGCAAGGACCCGCTGCCACCAAGGCTGCGGCGCGATGCCGGGACCCGACAAGGGCCACCAGAACCGGTCACTCCGTCACCGCGTACGCCTCAGCACATGCGGCAAGCCGCATCAGCCGGTGGCGAGAGCGCACTGGTGAGTCTCCACCGGGACCCCTCGATGCGCACAGACGCGGGGCGGGCCCTGCTGCAACTACTGCAGGCGCACTCCATCCGGGACGAGGGCAGGCTGCACTGGCTGGCCGAGAGCGTGCCGGCGCATCGCAGAGCCGCGATGGCGCAGGCCGCTCGGGCCTGCGCCGAACGCTGGCTTCGGCTTGCGAAAGTGATCGAAGCCGACTCCTGACGCCCTCGACCCGCACTCCGTAATGCAATTTATTGACAGGTAGGAATGCGAAACCCTACCGTCTTTCCGCGTGCCTTCTCGGCATGTGAGTGGCGAAATAGAATCCCACGAAGCTCTCCGCAAGGTCCGCACGGCCATGATGCCGAATGGAGTAAGTGAGTGCTGATCGTCCAGAAGTACGGTGGGTCGTCCCTGCAGGACCCGGGCCGCATGAAGCAGGTCGCCAAGCGAATACTGCATTTACATGGAAGCGGCCATGAAGTCGTGGTGGTCTGCTCGGCCATGGGTGACACCAGCGATGAACTGATCGACTTGGCGGGAAAGGTGAGCAGCGACCCGTCGGCGCGTGAAATGGATATGCTCCTCACCTCCGGAGAACGCATGTCCAACGCGCTGATGGCCATGGCCATACATGAATTGGAAGGAGCTGCCTTCTCCCTGTCCGGGGCGCAGGCCGGAATATTCACCGACGCTTCCCACGGCCGGGCCCGCATCGTCGAGGTGGTGCCGAGCCGAGTCCGCCAGATCCTGGACCAAGGGGCAATCGCGCTGGTCGCGGGGTTCCAAGGAGTGAGCAGGGACACCAACGACACGACGACCCTCGGGCGCGGCGGCTCGGATGTGACGGCGGTCGCGCTGGCCGCCGCGCTGAAGGCCGATATCTGCGAAATCTATACGGACGTGGACGGTGTGTTCTCCGCCGATCCCCGTATCGTCGGCAGTGCGAGACTCCTGGAGACTGTCAGCTACGCGGAAATGCTGGAAATGTCAGCCACCGGGGCCAAGGTGCTCATGTCCCGCTGCGTGGAGTACGCCCGCCGCCACGACGTGAGCATCCGTGTCCGCTCTTCGTTCACCGATCATCCGGGAACGCTCGTCTCGAATTCGATGGAGGATGTTTCCGTGGAGGCCTCTCGTGTCACCGGCGTGACCCATACCAAGTCCATTGCGCAGATCACTCTGGAGCATATTCCCGCAGAGCCTTCGGTGGTCGCGCACATCTTCGACGTGCTGGCCGGCGCCGCCATACCTATCGATATGCTCCAGAACATCTGCGCCCCGTTGAGACCCGAATTCAGTTTCACCGTCGCGAGTGAGGACGGCCAGCGGACCTGCGCACTCCTGGAGGAGCACCGCGCCCGTATCGGTTATGGCCCGGTGCGGTGCGACGGCGGAGTCGGCCAGGTCTCGCTCGTCGGAGCCGGCATCCGCAGCGAGCCCGGCATCGTGGCGACGCTCTGCAGGACGCTGGCCGGCATCGGCATCGAAGTCCAGTTGATCTCGGCGTCGGAGATCCGGGTCTCGGCGCTGTGCCGCGCCGACCAACTACACGCGGCGGTACGCGCGTTGCACCGGAGCTTCGGCCTCGACAGCGACGTCCCGGCGGTCGTCTACGCGGGGACCGGGCGCTGACCATGACACCCGATGGCACGGGATCCGGCACGCTCACCCGCCCTTCCCCCACCTCTCCCGTTCCGTTACAGCCGGGCATCGGCATCGGTGAGGGAACGGCGCTCTACGTCGGCGCGGTACTCGGGGGCGGGCTGCTGGCTCTCCCCGCACTCGCCGCACGAGTCGCAGGCCCCGCTTCGCTGATCGCCTGGACACTCATCGTCCTGCTCTGCGTCCCGGTGGCCAGCGCCTTCACGGCGCTGGGCACGCGCTACCCGGACGGGGGCGGAATCGCCACCTTCGTCACCAAGGCCTTCGGAAGCCGAGCGGCCACACCGGTCGGCTGGAGCTTCTACTTCACGGTACCCGTGGCGAACTGCTGCGCCGCCTTCATCGGCGGCGAGTACGTCGCCGGTGCCCTCGGGGGCGGTCGCGCCACCGCCATGGCGTCGGCCGCCGTGATCCTCATGGTCGCTTACGGCAGCAACTGGTACGGGCTCCGCATGTCCGGGCGGATGCAGTTGGCGATGGTCGGGCTGCTCATGCTCGTCCTGCTGACGGCGGTTCTCACCGCCCTGCCGCAGACCCGCGCGGAGCACCTGGAGCCGTTCGCTCCGCACGGGTGGTTCGCGGTGGGCGGGGCCGTGACGCTGCTCTTCTACTCCTTCGCCGGGTGGGAGGCCGTCAC
Organism: Streptomyces anatolicus; assembly: GCF_019400875.1. Lineage (NCBI taxonomy): Bacteria > Bacillati > Actinomycetota > Actinomycetes > Kitasatosporales > Streptomycetaceae > Streptomyces > Streptomyces anatolicus. The sequence continues at coordinate 6,414 of NZ_WMBF01000018.1, forward strand.
CCATCTCTCCGGCGAGTTCTCCGACCCCAAGCGGCAACTGCCCAGGATCACGGCGTTCTCCGTCGGTGTCGTCGCCTTGGTGTACCTCGGTCTCGCCTTCGCCTGCATCGGTGTGCTCGGTCCCGCCATGAACGGTTCGGCGGTTCCCCTGACGATGCTCATGCAGCGTGGCATCGGTGACGCGGCACAGGCCCTCACCGTCACAGTGGCGGTCCTGCTCTCCTTCGGCACGGTGAACGCCTTCGCCGCGAGCGGAGCGCGGCTCGGCGCCGCGCTGGGACGTGACGGGAGCCTGCCCAAGTGGTTCGCCAAGGGCAGCGCCGCAGGTGAGGTGCCCCGGCGCAGCCTCGCCGTACTGGCCGTGATCTGCGCGCTGGTCATGCTGGTCCTCTCGGTCGCGCCGGTCGGTGTCGAGTCGCTGATGACAGCGGCGTCCGTCCTGTTCGTCACGGTGTACGTGGCCGGTCTGGCCGCGGCGGTGCGGCTGCTTCGGCGGATGACCGCGGCCTGGTGCGGCGCCGTGATCGGGCTGATCGCGTTGGTCGGTTCCCTCGCGTTCTTCCGCTACTTCCTCATCCTGCCCGTGCTGTTGGTCGCGTTCGCCGAAGCATTTCGGCTGTTCCAGCGGCGCCGTGCCATCGAAAGGACAACGCCATGAACACCCGGCCTCTGAAAGCAGCCGTACTGGGATGCGGAGTCGTGGGCACGGAGGTCGTACGACGGCTGCACGAGACCCGTGCGGCGCTGGCCGACCGCGTCGGCGCGCCCATCGACATCGCGGGCATCGCGGTACGGGACCTGGAGCGGCCCAGAGACCTCGGCGTCGATCCGGCGTTATTGACCAACGACCCGCTGGAGCTGGTGAAACGCGACGACGTCGACATCGTCGTCGAGCTGCTCGGCGGCATCGAGCCGGCCCGCTCGCTGATCGTCGCGGCGATGGAGCACGGTGCCTCGGTGGTGAGTGCCAACAAAGCGCTCCTCGGCGAGTACGGATCCGTTCTGCACGAGACCGCCGCGCGGCACGGAGTCGACCTGTTCTACGAGGCTTCCGTGGCCGCGGCGATACCCCTGCTGCGTCCGCTGCGCGACTCGCTCGGCGGTGACGACGTCACACGCGTGGCCGGCATCATCAACGGAACCACCAACTACATCCTGGACCGCATGACGGAGACGGGCGGCGAGTTCGACGCGGCGCTGCGCGAGGCCGTCGAGCGCGGGTACGCGGAAGCCGACCCCACCGCCGACGTCGAGGGGACGGACGCGGCGGCCAAGGCCGTGATCCTCGCCTCGCTCGCCTTCCACACCTGGATTTCCCCGGCGGACGTGTACCGCGAGGGCATCACCGGGGTGACGGCGGAGGACGTGGCCGACGCCGGACGCCAGGACTGCGTCGTCAAGTTGATCGCCATCCTGGAAAGGGCAGGCGGGCAGCACGGGATCCAGGCCCGGGTGCATCCGGCGATGGTGCCGCGCACGCATCCGCTCGCCGATGTGAAAGGCGCGGACAACGCCGTGGTCGTCCAGGCGGCAGGCGCGGGCCAGTTGCTGTTCCGTGGCGCGGGCGCGGGGGGCATCCCCACGGCGAGCGCGGTCGTCGGGGACGTGGTGACGGCCGCGAGGAAGAGACTGCTCGGGCACCAGGAGACGTTCACGCGGGCCACCGCCACGGGCCGGGGAATTCCGATGCGGGAGCTGCGCAGCCGGTTCCACCTCTCGGTACGCGTCCGCGATTCCACCGCGGCACTAGATGACATCGCCTCCGCGCTGCGCATGAACGACGTCCGGGTCGACTCCGTACAACGGCGTCACACGGCGGAAACCGATACCTGGGTTCTGGTCACCGAAGAGTCCAGGGAGTCGGATCTCCTCTCCGTCGTGAATTCCATCGCCGCCCTGCCTTCGGTGGCTGGAAGACCGCGTTTCATGCGCATTCTCGAACCTGTTGCCCACAGTGCGGTGGTCGGCTAGTGGGCATTTCGGAACGGACTGTGGAGGGGTCAGTGGAGAGTGCGGTGGTGGACCCTTTCGCGCTCTATCGAATCGTGGACGCACATACCCCGGGCGCCCTCGCCATTCGGGAATCGGTGCTGCGCGGCACGCTTACGCTGTCCGCTCCGGCGGTGGCGATCGCCGTGGCCGGAGGAATGCGGTCCTGCTGGGACGAGGCATGCGAGGAACGGCATGCGTTTCTCGGCAGGAGGCTGTCCGCGTTCTGTGCACGGATCGATCTGGAGATAGGGGAGACGGAGCCGGAGTCAGCCGTCGAGGCCGGGCGTCTCTACGCGGCGTCGACCTCCATGCGCATCGAAGGCCCTGAGGTCCTCGCGGCCTGCCACGCTGCCCAGATGGCCTCGAAACGCGACTGCCAGCTGCTCACCGTGAGCCGCGCGGCCTACTGCTACCGGGCGGCCCACGCGGCCGGCGTCAAGGTGCTCGCGCGCACGGTCTGACCGGGGGGAATGAATCAGCATCGGTGAAGCGGCAATCCTCGCACCGCGGGATTGCCGCTTTGGCCTGCCCGAAATCGCTTGATTGCTTTTCTAGTTGCTTTCCTGATTGTTTACCTCGGAACCCCCTTGTGACCGCCTGGGGTTTGGGACATGCTTGAGTGGCGTTCAAGGGATTACGAGACGGGGGTTTCATCTGTGAATACCGCCACGCGGAGCAATGCGTCCGAAATCGTGATGCGGTCTCTGTTCAGCCATGGATTCACGAACTTCACCGGTGTCCCGTGCTCGTTGCTCAAGGGGATGTTCCGGATCCTTGAGGATCCTCGGAGTCCCGCCCGTTACGTGCCGGCGCCGAGAGAGGACAGCGCGGTCGGTGTCGCCTCCGGGCTGACGCTAGCCGGAGCCAAGACCGTTGTGCTCATGCAGAATTCCGGTCTCGGGTATTCGCTCAACGTCCTCACCTCGTTCACGCTCATCTACGACGTCCATCTGCCCCTGGTGGTGAGCTGGCGTGGGCACGATGGGAACGACGCGGTCGAGCATGACGTCATCGGGCGTGAACTGACGCACCTGCTCGACGTGTTCGACCTGCCGTGGACGGTCCTTGACCCCCAAGCGCCGCAGCAGTCCGTCGACGCCTTCCTGAAGCAGCTCGACAGCGGCCGGCGCACCGCGGTCCTCATCGTCAAGGAAGGCATCTGACCATGCTCGACATCCGTGACGCGATCAAGGCCGTGCGGACCCGCGAGCCGTCCGCGCTGTACGTGACGACGTGCGGCTACATCACCCGCGACGCGTACAACATCGACGACCGCGAGACCAACTTCTACCTCGTCGGCTCCATGGGCATGGCCGGGCCGATCGGTCTCGGTGTAGCCCTGGCCGACGTCGGCCGACGGGTGGTGGTGCTCGACGGGGACGGCTCGTTCGCCATGAACCTCGGCTGTCTCCCGATGATCGCGGAACACCGGCCGGACCTGCTGCACATCGTGCTGGACAACGGCGCCCACGAAAGCACCGGAGGACAGCGGACGGCGGCGCTCGGCGATCCGGTCGCCCTGGCCCTCGCCGCCGGATACGCCGCCGCCCACTCGGTGGACAGCGCCGAAGGGCTCGCGGCCCTCGACCTCACCGAGACCCCCGCGCTCGTGCACATCCGGTGCCTTCCCCGCACCCACGAGGCGGGCCACCGGGTGGCTCTGACCCCCCAGGAACTCGTCTCCCGCTTCCGAGCGGCGCTCGGGGTCCAGGCGGATGCCTTAAGGAGGACAGCGTGAAACCCGTACTACTTGACTGCACCCTGCGTGACGGGGGCAATCAGAACGACTGGCAGTTCACCCCCACCGACGTGCACACCGTCGTCAGCACGCTCGACGCGGCACGCGTCGACGTCATCGAAGTGGGCTACCGCGGGGGCTCCGGAAGCCGCGGCAGTTCGACCGCGGGGCCCACCGCGCACTGCACGCCCGAGTTCCTCGCCGCCCTGCCGCCCACGAGCCACGCCGAGCTGGCCGTCATGGTGGTCCCCACGGTCTGCCCCGTCGAGGCCATGGCCGACCTCCCGGACAGCCCCATCTCCATGGTCCGGGTCGCCGCGTACCCCTGGAACATCGACGGGGTACCGGAGTACGTCCGAGCGGCACGCTCCCTGGGCCTGCGTACCACCGTCAATCTGATGGCCGTGAGCTACGCCGACCTCGATCAGTTGGCCGAGATCGCGGCCAAGGTCCGCTCGGAGCTTCCCGACGTGATGTACGTGGCCGACTCGTTCGGCTCGCTCACGCCGGACGGGGTGCGCGAGCGCGTCGAGTTCCTCGCCGGTCGGCTGGACTGCCCGATCGGCATCCACGCGCACAACAACCTCGGGCTCGCCACCGCCAACGCGCTCGCCGCCATGGACGCCGGAGCGACCTGGCTCGACGCGTCGCTGTGCGCCATGGCCCGCGGGGCCGGCAACCTCGCGACAGAGCAGGCGGCCGCGTTCCTGACGGCGTGGTCCGCCTACGAGACGCACACCGATCTGCCCGCGGTCTGCGAGGCCGCCGAATACGTGGCCGAGCAGGTGCTGCCCCGCCCGATGACCGTACGCAGGGCGGAGATCGCGTCCGGCATCAACGACCACCACTACTACTACCAGGACCGCCTGGAGAAGGCCGCCGCCCGCTATGGACTGGACCCGTGGGAAGTGGGCCGCCGCATCGGCCTCGCCCGCCCGCGAAAGGTGCTCGACGACGTGACCGAGACCGTCTGCCAAGAGATGAGTGGAGGACTCCCCGCATGACCACCCACCAGCCGTCCGCCCCCATGGGTGCCGCACAGGCACTGCGGGCCTCCCTCAAGTCCCCCGGTCTGACGCGTGTCATGGGAGCCCACAACCCGTTGAGCGCACGCCTCGCCGAGGAGGCCGGATTCGACGCCGTCTGGTCCAGCGGCCTGGAGATCTCCGCCGCCGCGGGGGTGCCCGACGCCAACATCCTCGCGCTGCCCGAATGCCTCGAAGCGGCCGCCGGACTGGCGAACGCCGTGGCCCTGCCGGTGCTCGCGGACTGCGACTCCGGCTTCGGCAATGTCAACAACGTCATCCACATGGTGCAGACCTACGAGGCGCGCGGGCTCGCCGGAGTCTGCATCGAGGACAAGCAGTTCCCCAAGCTCAACAGCTTCGTCGAGGGAAATCAGGACCTCGCTCCGCTGGACGACTTCGCGGGCAAGATCAGAGCCGCGACCGAGATGCGCAAGGACCTCGTCGTCGTCGCCCGCCTGGAAGCGCTGATCTCCGGCAAGGGCATGGACGAGGCGCTGCGCCGGGCCGAGGTCTACGAACGCGCGGGCGCCGACGCACTGTTGATCCACTCGAAGCTGACCGAGCCGGACGAGGTCTTCGCCTTCCGGGAGGCGTACGACGGCGACCTTCCGGTGGTCGTCGTCCCCACCACGTACAACCAGGTCACGGTGGGTGAGCTGGAGGAGCGCGGCTTCGCCATGGCCATCTACGCCAACCAGGCGCTGCGCAGTTCGCTGCGCGCCATGCGGGAGACGCTGAGCAGGATCATGCGGGACGGCACCACGCGCCACGTGGAGGAGGAGCTGGCCTCGCTCAAGGAGATCTTCGACCTGCAGCGGGTCCCGCAGATGCTGGAGCGCCAGGCCAGGTACGAGGAGCTGGGCCGCGACCTCGCGGAGGCCGGGCGATGACCGCGTCGACCGGGACCGGGCTGCGCCACCTCACCTTCGAAGGCACCCGCCTGGACCTGGAGGTGGAGCCCGGCGCCGACATCAGCGAGGCGCTGGACTTCCTCGGGACCCATCTGGCCGCCGAGGTGTCCGGTGACAGCACCAACGGGAGCGACAGCCACAAGGGGAGTGACAGCACCAAGGGGAGCCCCGCCCTCGCCACCCTGCGCATCGCGGCCGCTCGGTCGGGCCGTCATGTGCCCCCGGCCGGCACGGAGTGGGAGGAGATCTACGTCCGCAAGAGCGCCAGCGAGTTCTTCACCGTCCCCGCCAGGCGCGCCGAGGCGCTCGGGCGCGAGTACCTGGAGTGCACCAAGACCGGCACCCGATTCGTGTTCGACCGCGCCGCACGCACCATCGACGTGGTGCTCGGCCCCGGCGGCGCCATGGACCTCGTCGAGCTGATCCGTGACCTCGTGCTCAAGGACCAGGAGAACCGCGGGGCAGCCGTGCTGCACGCGACAGCCGCGTACCGCGACGAGTCCGCCGTCCTGATCACCGGGGCGAAGGGCGCGGGCAAGAGCACGATCCTGCTGGAGCTGGTGGAGAAGTTCGGCTACCAGATCATGAGCGGCGACAAGACCGTGCTGCACGAGCAGGCCGACGGCTCGGTGCTCGCCTCGGGCTGGCCGGACTACCCGCATCTCGGGTACGGCACCATCGCCAAGTACCCCGGCCTGAAGGAGATCGCCGGGATCGCCGAGGGGTACGAACCCGCCGACGGCCACGCGTTCTCGCCGGTGGGCAAGTTCGCGGTGGATCCGGTCCGGTTCCGGGAGCGCTTCCCCAGCGCGCCCCGAGGGGTGCGGGTGCCCGTCGTCACGATCATCCATCCGTCGATCGGGCCCGGTGACCGTACCGTCCTGGAGGCCTGCACGGCCGCGCCGGACACACTCGCGGCCTCTCTCGACGCCCACGTGGAATCCGCGTTCGACGGCGCCAACGCGGGATGGCACCACTATCTGACGGACGCCCGCGCCGCCCAGTCCGACCGGCGGGGCCGGATCACGGCCGCTCTGGCGAAGGTCCCCGCGTGGCTGCTGACGGGGCCGGGCGATCTGACGGAGGACAACTTCCCCCTGCCCATCGCGGAGGGAAGCGTCGCGTGATCGAACTGACGATTCCCAGCACCGGCCTCAACTCCCACTACGACATCACCGATGAACTCACCGAGCGGTTGCGCGGGCACGGCACGGGTGACGGGCTCGCGGGTGTCTTCGCCCACGGAAGCACGGTCGGTCTCACCGTCATGCGCTACGAACCCGGCGCGGTGCAGGACCTGCTGCGGGCGCTGGAGCGGCTGGCGCCCGACGACGGCGACCGCTATCTGCACGAGCTGACCACCGGCGATCCCAACGGGTTCTCCCATCTGAAGTCGTCCCTGATCGGCACGAGTGTGCTGGTTCCCTTCCGCGGCGGGGAACTGGGCATGTCCGCCACCCACCGTGTGGTGCTGTTCGACTTCGACCTGAAACCGGCCACTCGCAGAGTCCTGATCGACCCGCCGCGCGCGGACAAGGAGGGAAACCGGTGAAACTGCGTCTGGCCACTCCAGGGCCGACAGAGGTGCCCCAGCGACTTCTGCTGGCCGGCGCCCGGGAGATCATCCATCACCGTTCGCCGGAGATGGAAGCGCTGATCCGCGAGATCAACGAGGGGCTGCCGCCGCTCTTCGGCACCGACCACCCCGTCTACACCATCGCCACATCCGGCACCGGCGCCATGGAGGCGGCCGTCGCCAACTGCTTCTCCGCCACGGACGAAGTCCTCGTCGTCTCGAACGGCTACTTCGGGGAGCGCTTCCAGGCGATCTGCCGGAACTACGGGCTCACCGTGCACGTGGTGGAGAGCGAGTGGGGCACCAGCGTCGACCCCCAGCGGGTGGCCAAGGCCTACGCCCAACACCCGGGGATCCGGGGCGTGTTCGTGGTCTACAGCGAGACCTCCACCGGCGCCCTGAACGATGTCCAAGCCATCGGGCAGATCTTCCGTGACACCGATGTGGTCGTCGTGGTGGACGCCATCAGCGGCCTCCTGGCGCACCCCCTGCTGATGGACGAGTGGGGTCTCGATGTCGTGCTCGCGGCCTCGCACAAGGGGTTCATGCTCCCGCCGGGCCTCGCCTTCATCGCCCTTTCGGACAAGGCGTGGACGGCGGTGGAGCGTTCCTCGGGACCCACCTACTACTGGTCGTTCGAGCGGCTGCGCCACTTCTACCCCATGTCGTCCTCGTCGCCCGCGGTCTCGCTCCTGCTCGGCCTGCACGAGTCCTTGAAGATGCTCGCCGAGGAGGGGCTGCCGGCCTTCCAGAAGCGACACGCCGCCCTTGGCCGCGCGGCTGAACGGGCCCTGCTCGCACTTGGGTTCACCACGTTCATCCAGCCGCCGCACTCCCGCAGCCATGTCATCACCTCGGCGCTCGCGCCCGAGGGGATCGACACCTCCCAGCTGTTGAAGACCCTGTCCACCCAGTACGGCCTGACCATGACGGGAGGGCAGGCGCACCTCAAGGGCAAGCTGATCCGGGTCGGCCACGTGGGCGCCGCCGACGCCCTCGACCTGTGTGCGGTCTTCGGAGCCCTGGAGATGTCCCTGCTCGCACTCGGGCACCGCTTCACTCCGGGAATCGGTGTCGGCGAGGTCGTCCGTACCTTCCACGAATCCGTACCTTCCACGAAGAGGTGAAGTGATGCTCGTCCTGTTCCAGCGGGAGACCTGCCCCGACTGCAAACCCGTACGGGAACTGCTGACCGAACTCCAGATCTCGTACGTCAACGTCAACGTGCCCAAGCCGCGCGACGAACGGCACGAGCTGATCCGGGTGACCGGCAGCAAGTTCCTCCCCGCCTTGGTCGACGGCGCGACGGTGATCCCGGGCAAGCTGCGGGACAACTCCGATGTCGTCGCCTACCTCAAGGAGCGGTTCGGCGAGCCACGCGCCGCCACGGCGGGGGAGCGGCGGCCGGAGGCCGCGGCGTGAGCCATGGCTCCGGGCCGGTCGTCGCGGTGGTGGCCGGAACTCCTCAACTCGTGGAGGCGGCGCGCGCCTTGGGGGTACGTACGGTTTTCGTGCACGCCGCGGGTGGGCCCCGGCCGCGGACGGCGGACGTGGCCGACCACGCGGTCGCCGCGGACCTCGAGAACGACGAGGCGGTCCTCCAGGCACTGGCCCCGTTCCACGAGCGGTACCGACTGGCCCGCGTGCTGTCCCTGACCGAGCGAGGGCTGCTGCCCGCCGCCTCGGCGGCGCGGGCGCTCGGCGTGCCCGGGAACTCCCTGCACACCGTCCGCCTCCTTCAGGACAAGAGGCGGATGCGGGAACTCCTCGACACCCAAGGGCTCAGTCCGGTGCGCAGCCGGCCGCTCGCCTCGCCCCGCGAACTGGTCGACTTCTGCCGGGAGATCGGAGGGCCGGTGATCCTCAAACCGGCCGGTGGCTCTTCCAGCAAGGCGGTGGAACGAGTGGAGGGCCCCGGGGACGCGGAGGCCGCCTGGCGGCGGTTCACCGCGGCGGGCGGCGCCGATCCCCTGGCGGAGGAGTTCCTCGGCGGCCCTGAGATCAGCGTGGAGGGGTTCTCCCACCAGGGGCGGCACACGGTCGTCGCGGTCACCGACAAGCAGGTGCTGCCCTCGTTCGTGGAAGTCGGGCACACCATGCCCAGCGCGCTGCCGCCCGCGACCCTTGAGGAGGCCGTGAAGCTCACAGTGGCGTTCCTGGACGCCGTCGGCCTGCACGAGGGACCTTCCCACACCGAGGTGAAGGTGACCCGGCTCGGGCCCCGGATCATCGAGTCCCACAACCGCATCGGCGGGGACAAGATCCGTGAGCTGGTGCGCCGGGCGTACGGCATCGACCTGGTCGGTCTCACGGTGGGGTGCCCCCTCGGGCTGCTCCCCGCACCGCCTAACCCGCCGCCTGCCCGCGGCGGCGCCGCCATCCGCTTCCTGACCCCGGCACCCGGAACGGTCCGGCAGATCCGCACGCCGGACGCCGGCGACGCCTCGGCCGTGATCAGCCTCGACGTCGGTGTCGGCGAGGTGATCGGTCCGGTACGCAGCTCCCAGGACCGCGCGGGATACGTACTGACCGGCGGGACGGATGCGGCAGACGCGGCACGGCGCTGCGAGCGCCTCGCGGAACAGGTGCTGATCGAGGTGGATGCGGCCGGGCGGCCGGCGGACCGGCGGGTGAAGGGCTGACCGATGCGCTACGCCGTCGTCACCGACATCCACGGCGACACCGCCGCCCTGCGTGCGGCCCTGGCACACGTGCGTCGTCAGCAGGTGCGCCAGGTCATCTGTCTGGGCGACGTCCTCGAGTGCCACGTCGGCAAGCGGGATGTCGCGAGCCATACGTTCTCGCGCGTCGACGAGGTCTTCGACCAGGACCCCGAGCTTGTCGAGCTGTTGGAGGGCGCCCGGGTCGTCCGGGGAAACCAGGAGGAGCGCATCAGCGCGCTCGTACCGGCCCCGGCTCGTCCCGCGTGGGCAAGTCCCGTACTGGACGCCCCGTTGTCGTTCCACACGGAATTCGCCACGTACTGCCACGGCCATACGCTGCCGCCCTGGCAGGAGGTCGAGCCGGGCCTGTGGTGCCCTCTGGACGCCGACTTCACCGGACGGGCCCTCTTCCACGGCCACCACCACCGCAGCGCCCTGCACCGGCTGCCGGAGGCGGGGCGCGGGCGCGCCTGGGCCGACGTGGAGAGCGTCCCGGTGCGCTTCGGCGAAGCCGTACACCTCGCCCCGGACCGCCAGTACCTCGTCAACGTCGGCCCGGTGCGGGGGCCGAACCCGTCCTGGGCCGTCGTCGACGAGGCGGCGGCAACCGTCACTTACTACCGAATCGAGGTGCCCGGGTGACCCGGCAGGTCCTGCTGCTCAATTCCGACAAGCCGGAGGTGATGCGCACCTTGGCGAGCCGGACCGACCTGCGGGTCCGGGTGATCACCCGCAAGGCGTACGCCGGTCTCTACACCGAACACGAAAGCGCCCTCGTCGACAGCTTCGAAGACCTCTCGCAGGTGGAGCGCGCCGCGTACGAACTCGCCCGCGGCGGTCCGTTCGACCACGTCGTCGCCGCCACGGAGAAGAGCATCGTCGCCGCCGGACTCATCCGGTCCCTCCTTGACCTGCCCGGACCGACCTTCGACCAGTCCCTGTGGGCGGCCCACAAGTACGCCATGAAGAAGAAGCTGAGGTCCGCAGGGCTGCCGGTGGCGGACTTCGAACAGGCCGCGACCGTCGACGGGATCCCCGAAGCCGCACAGGCGCTCGGATGGCCGGTCATGGTCAAGCCGGTCCTCGGCTCCGGTTCCAAGTGCACCTACCGCCTCGATTCCCAGGAGGAATTCGACGTCCGGCGACGTGCGGGAGACCTCGACGACCTCGCGGGACGCGGTGTGCCGGTGCAGGTCGAAAGCGTGGTGCCGCTCCTGCGCGAGTACCACTGCGACGGCGTCGTACGTGGCGGGCGGGTCATGGCGTCTGCGGTCTCGCAGTACTTCACCCCGCCGCTGGTCACTCCGTCCGAGTACAACAGCAGCTGCTTCGTCGCGGAGGACAGTTCCTTCGCCAAGAGCGTTCTTGAACTGCACGCCCGTGTGGTCGAGGCCATCGAACTGTCGGACGGCGTGACCCACTTGGAGGTCTTCGAGACGGCCGAAGGGCCCGTGGTCGGCGAGGTGGCCATCAGGCCCGGGGGGCTCGGCATCTCCCGTATGTGGTGGCACGCCTTCGGCATCGACCTGTGGGAGGAGTTCGTACGGGCCGCCCTCCACGAGCCGACACAGCTCGCCCCCCGCCTCCAGGGCCGCACCCTCGGCCGTACGCAGCTGCCCGACCGGGAGGGCGTGCTGGAGCGGGTCCTCGCGCTGCCCGGCGTCATCGAGGCCCTACCGCCCTCGCGGAGCGGGACGGGCAACCTCGAAGTGCATTACACCGCCGACGACACCGAGGCGGCAGCGCGGCTCAACGAGCAGCTGTGCGCGCTCGGCGAACCGCGGTGATCCGCCTGCTGGCCGACAGGCTGCTGCCCGCCCCGGGAGCGCCGCGGCTGCTCGCCGCCTCATGGCTGATCAAGACGCTGGGAAGCGGTCTCTATCTGCCGACCAGCGTCCTGTTCTTCACCCGTGTGGCAGGCTTCTCCACCGGCCGGGTCGCCTTCGGGCTCACCCTCGCCGGCCTGATATCCCTCGCCGGGGCGGTACCCCTGGGCAGCCTGGCGGACCGTTACGGCCCGCGCCTCACCTACGGCGTCCTGCTCGCCGTGCAGTTCGTGACGATGGCGGGGCTCGCGCTCGTCCGCTCGTACGCGGTCTTCCTGGCGCTCATCATCGTCTTCACGCTGGCGGAACAGGGCAGCAGCGCGGCCCGCGGGGCGCTGATCGCCGCCGTCGGCGAAGGGGCCGAGCGCGTGCGGCTGCGGGCATATCTGCGGGTCGTGACCAATGTGGGGGTGGCCATCGGCGCGGGCCTCGCGGCCGTCGCCATCGGTGCGGGCACCACCACCGCCTACACCGTCCTGCTGCTGGGCACGGCCTTGACCTTTCTGGCTGCCGCGATCCCCTTGCGCTGGTTGGACGCGGACTCCGTCATGGGCGATGCGGAGATGCCGTCACCGTCACGCTGGCAGGTCTTCCGCGACGTGCGGTATCTGTGGGTCACGGTCCTCTGCGGTGTCCTCAGCCTGCAGGCGCAGGTGCTCTCCTTCGCCGTACCTCTCTGGGTCGTCGATCACACGTCCGCTCCCACGCTGACCGTCTCCGTCATCGTCGTGATCAACGCGGCCATGGTCATCCTGCTCCAGATCCGCGCCAGCCGCGGGGCGGAGGACAACACGCGCGCGGGCCGGCTGTGCCGACGCGCGGGGTTGAGCCTGCTGGCCGCGTGCGTGGTGGTCGTCTTCACGCATGCGACCTCGCCCTGGGCGGCCACGGTGTTGCTCACCGCCTTCGCGGTGCTGCTGACAGCGGGTGAACTCTGGACCTCCGCGGGGTCGTTCGGCCTCAGCTTCACTCTCGCTCCGGAGGGCGCGCACGGCCAGTACCAGGGCTTCTTCTCGCTCGGCCGTGGATTGGCGACGGCCATCGCCCCGTGGCTGCTGTCCACGCTGTGCCTGTCCGACGACGGCGGGCGCGGCTGGCTGGCGCTGGGCGCGCTGTTCGCCGTCGCGGGGGTGCTCATGCCGTTCGCCGTTCGCCGCTCTCCCGTGCGCGTCGTCGCCGACTCGGTGTGACAGATCCGCGAGCGTGCATGAGCCGAAGCGCTTCGACTCACCGTCTGGACAGGCCAAGGGAGCATCCATAGGGTCGATCGCACCGTCCCGCCGGGCCGGTGCGATCGACCCGACCGAGCCCCAACCCAGGAGAGCCGCATGGTCACCCTCGCCGAGGTCGCCAGGCACGCAGGGGTCTCGGCCAGCACGGTGAGTTACGTCCTCAGCGGCAAGCGGTCGATCTCGACCGGCACCCGGGAGCGCGTCGAACGCAGCATCCAGCAGCTCGGCTACCACCCGAACGCGGGCGCCCGCGCCCTGGCGAGCAGCAGGTCCCACGTCATCGCCCTGATGATGCCGCTGCGCACCGACATGTACGTGCCGGTGATGATGGAGATCGCCGTCGCCGTCGCCACCACCGCCCGCGCCCACGGCTACGACGTACTGCTCCTGACCGGCGACGAGGGCCCGGCGGCCGTGCGCCGCGTCACCGGCAGCGGGCTCGCCGACGCCATGATCCTCATGGACGTCGAACTGGACGACGAGCGGCTGCCGCTGCTGCGCGACAGCGAGCGCCCCGCCGTCCTCATCGGCCTGCCCGCCGACACGACGGAACTGACCTGCGTGGACCTCGACTTCGTGGCGACGGGCGCGCTGTGCGTGGAGCACCTGGCGGGCCTCGGCCACCGTGACGTCGCCTTCATCGGCGAGCCCCCCGCCGTCTACGAACGGCACACCGGTTTCGCCGAGCGCACCCTGGAGGGGCTGCGCGGCAAGGCGGCCGAGCTGGGGGTGCGGCTGCTGCACCGGCCGTGCGAGGCGGGGCACGGGCCGACGTCCGCCACGCTCGCGCGAGTCCTCGACGAGCGGCCGGGCACCACGGCCTTCATCGTCCAGAACGAGTCGGCCGTCGAGCCGCTGCTCGGAGCGTTGCGCCGGCGGGGCCGCGCGGTCCCCGAGGACGTCTCGGTCCTCGCGATCTGCCCCGACCAGGTGGCACTCCAGGCGTCCGTACGGCTCTCATCGGTCTCCATCCCCGCCGGGGAGATGGGCCGCAGGGCGGTGGAGCGGATCGTCGCCAAGCTGGCGGGACACGGCGAGGACGACGTCTCGCTGATCCCCCCGGAGCTGACGGTGAGGGCCAGCTCGGGGAACGCGCCCGGCTGAAGCGCGCCGGGGAGTCTCGCGGTCAGGCGGGGAGCGCCGGGTTCGGGGTGAGGACGCGGGCGAGGATGTCCTCGACCTCGGCGCGCGTGGGGGGCCGGGAGGCGGCGAGGCCGCGCAGGGTGAGACCGTTCATCACCGCGGTGGCGGCCCGCGCCGTGACCGGGTCGGTGTAGGGGAGCAGGGCGTTGGTGGTGGCCTCGGTGTACTGGTCCACCAGGGGGCGCAGGGCCGGTCGGCGCAGCGCGGCGAGGTACAGCTCCAGCTCGACCACCTCGTCGGCGCGCTGAGGTCCGAAGCAGCTCATGAGGGCGTCGGTCAGCAGCACGACGAGCTGGTTGCCGGTGAGGAGGGGGCGCTGGGCGACCCACTCTTGAAGCATGGCGGCGTAGCGCTCGTAGGCCCGCTGGAGCGCGGCCTGGATGAGGTCGTCCTTGGTGGCGAAGTGGTAGGTGGTGGCCCCCAGCGGCACGCCCGCCTCCTCGGCGACCGCCCGGTGGGTCAGCCCCTCGATGCCGCGCTCGGCGATGACGCGCTCGGTGGCGGCGGCGATCTCGGCGATACGGCGTTCGGGATCACGGCGGCGCCGCGGGGGGCTCTCGGGGGGCACGGTTCCGGGCTCCTGGGGGTGGGAACGGCTTCGTATAAGTACGTACGTACCGTACCGCTCGCTGGCCAGATCAGCGCGGTGGAGGCCGTCTACGTCGCTCTCATATGCCCGAATTGCGCATATACCGGTAGAGAGGTACCGTACATATGTACTGTTCAATTCCGGTCACTCGCCGAGAGGAAACGCTCATGGCTTTCGCACCCTGTTTCAGCGTCAAGGACACCGCCGCCAGCATCGCCTTCTACGAGAAGCTCGGCTTCACCGTGGACTCCAGCAGCGCGGAGGCCGGTGACGACATCCACATGCTGTTCCACGGCGGCGACTTCTGCGGAATGCTCTACAGCAACGCGCAGCTGAAGGAGTGGCTGCCCGTCCTCGCGGACACGCCCATCGGCTTCGCGGGCATGCACTACCTGGGTGTCGACGACATCCAGGAGGCGCATGACCGGTTCGCGCGGCACGCCGAGATCGTCAAGCCGCTCATCGAGCACAACGGCATGCGGCTCTTCTACTTCCGTGATCTCGACGGCTACGTCATTGGCGTCAACGAGAAGTCGGCCGTCACTCCCGGCTGACCGCCCGAACCGTAACAAGGGTCGTTCCTGAACTCGGCTCAGAGCGGCGGGAATTACGAAGGGGCGGCGATAGAGCGGGGCTGAGGGGCCCGTGAGCCGCTCGCCTTGACATGATCGCCAAGTAACACTGAGCATCGAAGCGCTTCGACAAAAGAGCCGCCATCGTCCGCCGAGGGGACCCGCACGTGACCGAGAGCCCGCCGCCGTCCCGCGATCCGGGACTCGTGCCGGACGAACGCGTCGCCCTCCCGCACCAGTTCGCGCCCGCCGCCGACCGGCTCGGCGCCGCCGAGTTCCACGCCTTCTTCGAGCGGCACTATGCCGAACTCGCCCGGCTGGCCGCCCTGTTGACCGGCGAGGCCGACGATGCGGACGATCTGGCGGCCGACGCGCTGCTCGCGCTCTGGCACCGCTGGGACCGCGTCCGCGCCGCCGACCACCCGGCCGCGTACGCCCGTGGGGTCGTCGCGAACATGGCGCGCAGCCGCATCCGCAGCGCCATGCGCGAACGCCGCCGCGTCATGCTCTTCTGGTCCGGCCGCGGCGAGGACGTGGCGGACCCGGACGTACCGGCCGTGGTCGACGTACGCGACGCGCTGCGCGCCCTGCCCTTCCGCAAGCGGGCCTGCGTCGTGCTGCGGCACGCCTTCGACCTCTCCGAGAAGGACACCGCGCAGGCGCTCGGCATCTCGGTCGGTACGGTGAAGAGCCAGACGTCGAAAGGAATGGCCGAGCTGCAACGACGCCTCGGTCCGCACACCGCATGGGAGCGCGTGCGCGCGGTCACGGCGGACACGGGGGGAAGCGCATGAGGGACGACGAGAACGACGTACGAAGGCAGCTGCGCGCCGCCGCCGACGCGCACCGGCCCGACCGGGAGCGCATGCTCGCCCGCGTCGAGCGCGGCATGGCCGGACGGGAGCGGACCGAGCGCCGCACACGGCCGCCCCGTGGGGCGGGCGCGTCCTGGCTGCGCGTGGTGACAGCGACCGCCGCCGTGGCCGGGGTCTGCGCGGTCGCCGGGTACGGCGTGGCCTCCGCGCTGCGCGGTGCGGAATCGGACGCGCGGTCCGTGGCCACCAGCTCGACGCCGGACGCGCCACCCGCCGCATCGGCGCACAGCCGCGCGCCCGCCCCGCCGCCGCCCCGCGAACCGAGCGGCACGCCCGACGCGCCCCCCGCGTCCGGCGCGCCGAAGTCCGGAGTCCCGAAGCCCGGGGCGTCCGGGGGGCCGAAGTCCGACAAGCCCTCGGCCCCCGCCGATCCGTCGCGCGGCGCCAGGACCGTGCCCGCGGCCGAGCTGCTGTGGGCGGACGGCTCCATCGACCCGGGCTCCAGCACGTACTGGTCGCAGAGCGACATCACCGTCAAGGCGAAGAAGCCGCTGACCGCGCTCACCGTCGAACTGCGCGTCGCCCGGGGCGGTGAGGTCGCCGACACCGGCAACTGGCGCTCGCTGCCCGCCGGTGACTTCGCTGTGACGGTGACGGAACGGGACGGCTCCCTCCTCTACCGGTGGACGCTCAGGGCGGGGCGGACCGTACCGGCCGGCGAGCACGTCTTCGCCGGGCAGTACGACCACCCTGAGGGAGCGCGCGACGCGCACGCCGACCGCTACACGGTCAGGGCGAGCACGGGTGACGAACGCGCCGAGTGGAAGGGCGACTTCGCCCCGAGCGCGGACTGATCAAAAGTCCGCGAAAATGATTCCGTTTACGGGGCAACCCTTCCGCGCGCGGTGGCGACCAGAAGACGCACTCTTCTGTTCACTCTGTCCCCAGAAGGAATCCGGACATGACTTCAACTTCGAACGGGCGCGTACGCCACCGCCGCAGCCACCTCCGGCGCCGCGCAGTCATCGGTGGCGCCGCCGCGCTGGGCCTGACCGGCGCCGCGCTCGTCGCCACCTCCCTCATGTCGACGGCGGGGGCGGCCACCGGCTGGCCCGAGGCCAAGGACGAGCAGCCCGTGTCCAGGACCATCGAGGTCTCCGGCACCCGTGACGGCGGCCTCAAGCGCTACTACGGCAGCGGCGCGCTCGGCGAGGACGGCCAGGGCGAGGGCCAGGACCCGATCTTCAAGCTGAAGGACGGGGCGACTTTGAAGAACGTCATCATCGGCGCGCCCGCCGCCGACGGCATCCACTGCCAGGGCAGCTGCACGCTCCAGAACGTGTGGTGGGAGGATGTCGGCGAGGACGCGGCGACCTTCAAGGGAACCTCGGCGGGATCGACGTACGCCGTCCAGGGCGGTGGCGCGAAGATGGCCAAGGACAAGGTCTTCCAGTTCAACGGCGCGGGCAAGCTGGTCGTCAACAAGTTCCAGGTCTCCGACTTCGGCAAGCTCGTGCGGACCTGCGGCAACTGCTCCAAGCAGTACCAGCGCCACGTCGTCATCAACGACACCGACATCACCGGCCCCGGCAAGTCGATCGTCGGCATCAACACCAACTACGGAGACACCGCCGCACTGCGCGCCGTCCGCATCCACGGCGACAGCAGCAAGAAGATCAAGACGTGTCTGCGCTTCACGGGGAACAACACGGGTGCCGAGCCGGTCGAGACCGGCAGCGGCCCTGACGGCAAGCACTGCAAGTTCACGGCGTCGGACATCACCTACAAGTAGAGGGGACCTTTACCTCAAGGTTCCGCCCGAACGGGTGTCGTAGGGGCCGCCCGTTCGGGTGACGTGGTGGGGTGAGGTCGTGTCGAGCGAGGCCGGACAGCGGCGTTTCAGGAATGTCTTTACGTACCCGCTGTACCGGAATCTCTGTTTCAAGGAGACACATGCGTCGCATTGCGATCACCCTCGCCGCCATCACCGCTGTGGGGTTCCTGTCGGCCGCCCCCGCGGTCGCCGATGACGCCCCGTACAGGGGTGGCTTCTCCTACTACAACATCGGTGGCCAGGACGGGCTCACCGCCGCCGATGGATACCACCACGGTTCGCGCGGCAACGGCTTCTCCCACCACCTGAACACGGGCAACCGCTGGTAACGACAGCCTGCCTGAAGCCACCGCGGAGCCCCGGCCGGGACATCGGCCGGGGCTTCGGCGTATGCCCGGGGTGGCACGGGGTTGGTCCCAGGCGTTGACGCGAGATCTCCTGAGTCTCTAAGTTTCCGTTCGAAGTGTTGACCAACGTCCGGTATTTCGAACATCTGGGGATGGCGTGACATACAGGCGCAGGGCACACAGACGCATGACGCACGGACGCACCAAGTCGAGACGGGGGAGATTCGCTCTCGTCGTCGGATCTCTCACCGCCGGGGCCCTGCTCGCCGGCACGCTCGGCGCGGGGCCCGGCGCGGCGGCCGAGCCGGCCGACTACACGATCGACGTCGACACGGCCCGCACCGGCGCGAGGATCGACGACTCGATGTACGGGATCTTCTACGAGGACATCAACCGCGCTGCCGACGGCGGACTGTACGCCGAACTCGTCCAGAACCGGTCCTTCGAGTACGAGCCCACCGACAACCGCTCCTACACCCCGCTGACCTCATGGGAGACCAAGGGCACCGCCAGGGTCCTGAACGACACCGGCCGGCTGAACGAGCGCAACCGCAACTACCTCTCCCTGGCGGCCGGTTCGTCCGTCACCAACTCCGGCTACAACACCGGCATCGCCGTCCAGCGGGGCAAGCGCTACGACTTCTCGGTCTGGGCCCGCGCCGACCGCTCCGGCGCGCCGCTCACCCTCACGCTGCACGACGCCTCGGGCGAGCTCGCGTCCGCCCGCCGGGTCACCGCGCGCGGCGGCTGGGCCCAGTACAAGGCGACCTTCACCGCCACCAGGACCTCGGCCGCGGGCCGCCTCACGGTCGCCTCGGGCGCCCCGGCCGCGCTCGACATGATCTCGCTCTTCCCCCGCGACACCTACAAGGGCCGCGAGAACGGCCTGCGCAAGGATCTCGCCGAGAAGATAGCCGCCCTGCACCCGGGCTTCCTCCGCTTCCCCGGCGGCTGTCTGGTCAACACCGGCAGCCACGAGGCGTACGACGAGAAGTCCGGCTGGCAGCGGGCCCGCTCGTACCAGTGGAAGGACACCATAGGCCCGGTCGAGCAGCGCGCCACGAACGCCAACTTCTGGGGCTACAACCAGAGTTACGGCCTCGGGTACTACGAGTACTTCCAGTTCGCCGAGGACACCGGCGCCATGCCGCTGCCCGTGGTCCCCGCCCTGGTGACCGGCTGCGGCCAGAACAAGGCCACCGACGACCCGGCCCTGCTCAAGCGGCACGTCCAGGACACCCTCGACCTCATCGAGTTCGCCAACGGCCCGACGAGCAGCGAATGGGGCAAGAAGCGCGCCGGGATGGGCCACCCCAAGCCGTTCGGCCTCACCCACCTCGCGGTCGGCAACGAGGAAAACCTTCCCGAGGAGTTCTTCGCCCGCTTCAAGGAGTTCCGCGCCGCCATCGAGGCCAAGTACCCGGAGATCACCGTCATCTCCAACTCCGGCCCCGACGACAGCGGTCCGGTCTTCGACAAGGCCTGGCAGCTCAACCGTGACGCGGACGTCGCCATGGTCGACGAGCACTACTACAACAGCCCGCAGTGGTTCCTGGAGAACAACGACCGCTACGACACCTACGACCGGCGCGGCCCCAAGGTCTTCCTCGGCGAGTACGCCTCACAGGGCAACACCTTCGGCAACGCCCTCTCCGAAGCCGCGTTCATGACCGGCCTCGAGCGCAACGCGGACGTCGTCAAGCTCGCCTCGTACGCCCCGCTGCTCGCCAACGAGGACTACGTGCAGTGGAAGCCGAACATGATCTGGTACGACAACGACCAGTCGTGGGGCTCGGCCAACTACGAGACGCAGAAGCTCTTCATGCGCAACGTCGGCGACCAGGTCGTCCCCTCCAAGTCGACCGGGACTCCCGCCACTTCGGGCCCGATTACCGGCGCCGTCGGCCTCTCCACCTGGGCGACGAGCGCCGCCTACGACGACGTCTCGGTGACCGGCGCGGACGGTCAGCCGCTCTTCTCCGACGACTTCTCCGCCGGTGAGGGCAAGTGGACCGAGGCGGCGGGCAGGGGCGAGTGGTCCGTCGAGGACGGGGCTTACGTCCAGTCCGACGAGGCCGCCGAGAACACCCTGGTGACGGCCGGTGACAAGGGCTGGCAGAACTACGACCTCAAGGTGCGGGCCACCAAGAAGTCCGGCAGGGAAGGCTTCATGGTCGCCTTCGGCGTCAAGGACACCGGCAACCACTACTGGTGGAACCTCGGCGGCTGGAACAACACCCAGTCCGCCGTGGAGAAGACCGTCGGCGGCGCGAAGCAGACGATGATCCAGGACTCCACCAGGATCGAGACGGGCCGAAGCTATGACCTGCGCGTCGAGGTGCGCGGCCGCCAGGTGACGCTCTTTCTCGACGGCGAGAAGTGGGGCTTCTTCACCGACGACAAGCCCGCCGAGCCGTTCCGCCAGGTCGTCACGCGCGACAAGGCGTCCGGCGACCTCATCGTGAAGGTCGTCAACGCGCAGGCGGCACCGGCCCGTACGAAGGTGAACCTCGGCCAGGGGGCGAAGGTCGCCGCGAAGGCGCGGGTCACCACGTTGGCGGCGGACCCGGCCGCCGAGAACACCAAGGACAAGACGCCGGTGAAGCCCGTCGACTCGGTCCTCACCGGGGTCGACGACTCCTTCTCGTACACCTTCCCCGCCCACTCCGTGACGTTCCTGAGGATCACGTCGTGAGCGGCTCCGGCAACACCACCCACGGAAAGGCCGACCAATGACGCAACAGCGCAGTGAACTCCCGGGGCGCAGGCTACTGTTGAAGGGCTCCCTGGCCGTCGGCGCCGCCGCTACGGGCGCCCTGGCCGCCACACAGGGCAGCGCCCGCGCCGCCACCCCGCGCGCCGCCACCAACCCCCTCGTCCGGCACCGCGCCGACCCCCACATCCACCGCCACCACGACGGCCGGTACTACTTCACCGCCACCGCACCCGAGTACGACCGCATCATCCTGCGCCGCTCCCGCACCCTGCGCGGCATCGCGACGGCCGAGGAGGCCGTCGTCTGGCGGCGGCACACCAGCGGCGACATGGCCGCGCATATCTGGGCGCCGGAGATCCACCACATCGACGGCAAGTGGTACCTCTACTTCGCCGCGGCCCCCGCCGACGACGTGTGGAAGATACGCATGTGGGTCCTGGAGAACGCCCACCGCGACCCCTTCAAGGGGACATGGACCGAGAAGGGGCGGATCGCCACGGCCTGGGACACCTTCTCCCTCGATGCGACCACCTTCACCTACGAAGGGGCGCGCTACCTCGCCTGGGCGCAGAAGGACCCCGGCGAGGACCACAACAGCGCGGTCTTCCTGTCGAGGATGGCCAACCCCTGGACGCTGACGGGCCCTCAAATACGGCTCACCACACCGAAGTACGATTGGGAGCGCGTCGGCTTCAAGGTGAACGAGGGCGCCTCGTTCCTCCAGCGCAACGGACGCGTCTTCATGACGTACTCGGCGAGCGCCACCGACGCCAACTACTGCATGGGGCTGCTCACCGCTCGGGCGGGAAGTGACCTGATGGACCCGAGGTCCTGGACCAAGTCGCCGCGGCCGGTCTTCACCAGCAGCGACAGGACGAGGCAGTACGGTCCGGGCCACAACTGCTTCACCGTCGCCGAGGACGGCCGCACCGATGTCCTCGTCTACCACGCCCGCCAGTACAAGGACATCGTCGGCGACCCGCTGAACGACCCCAACCGCCACACGCGTATCCAGCGCCTGGGCTGGAAGGCGGACGGCACCCCCGACTTCGGCGTCCCCGTGGCGGACGGGCCGCTCCCGGCGCGCTGAAGGACGCAGCGCTCAGCGCGCCGGGAGAGGTCGGACTCAGCGCGCTGAGAAGCTGTGCACCGTGCTCGACCGGTAGGTCTCGCCGGGCCGCAGCACCGTCGAGGGGAACGACGGCTGGTTCGGCGAGTCCGGGAAGTGCTGGGTCTCCAGGCAGAGGCCGTCGCCCTGGCGGTAGGTGCGGCCCGAGGGGCCGGTCAGGGTGCCGTCGAGGAAGTTCCCGGAGTAGAACTGCACCCCCGGCTCGGTCGTCGCGATCTTCATCGTGCGGCCCGATCCGGGGTCCCGGAGCGTCGCGAAGTGCTCGGGGCGGTCCGTGATCCCCTTGTCCAGGACCCAGTTGTGGTCGTAGCCCTTGGCGGTCACCAGCTGGGGGTGTGCGACGCGGATGTCCTCGCCGACGGTCTTCGCCCGCCGGAAGTCGAAGGGCGTGCCCGCCACCCTTGCGAGCGCTCCCGTGGGGATCAGTCCGGCGTCGGTCGGCGTGAACCGCCCTGCCTTCAGGGTCAGTTCGTGGTTGTAGATGCCACCGCTGCCCTCGCCTGCGAGGTTGTAGTACGTGTGGTTGGTGAGGTTTACGACCGTCGCCTTGTCGGTCGTGGCCGCGTAGTCGATCCGCCAGTCGCCGTGCGCGGTGAGGGTGTACGTCACCTTCACGCGCAGCGTTCCCGGGTAGCCCATGTCGCCGTCGGCGCTCACATGCCGCAGGACGACGCCGACGCCGGACGCGTCGGTGAACGGCTCCACGTCCCACACCCGCGTGTTGAAGCCCTTCGCCCCGCCGTGCAGGCTGTTCTCCCCGTCGTTGACGGAGAGCTGGTGGGTCCTGCCGTCCAGGGTGAAGCGGCCGCGGGCGATGCGGTTGCCGTAGCGGCCGATCAGCGCGCCGAAGAACGTGGTCCCGGCGGCGTACTCCTCCAGCGTGTCGTAGCCGAGGGAGACATTGGTGAACCGGCCTCGCCGGTCGGGCAGTTCGAGGGACTGCACGATGCCGCCGTAGGAGAGGACCTTCATCCGCGTGCCGCCGTTCGCCAGCGACCAGCGGTGCACCTTCGTGCCGTCGGCGAGCTTGCCGAAGAGTTCCTTCGTGGGGCGCCGTCCCGCCGTGGCGTGCGCGGTCCCCGCCCCGGCCGAGGCCGCGGCGATCCCGGCGGCGGCCGCCGCGGTGAGGACGGTGCGTCTGCTCGTTTCCATGTACGACTCCATCAGAGAAGAGGGACGAGGGGCTGGGCCGTTTCCGCCGCCTAGCGGCCGACCTTGCGCTTGTTCCAGACGTCGAAGCCGACCGCCGCGAGCAGCACGAGACCCTTGATGACCTGCTGGTAGTCCGTGCCGATGCCGACGAGCGACATGCCGTTGTTGAGGACGCCGAGCACCAGGCCGCCGATCACGGCGCCCATCACCGTGCCGACGCCGCCGCTCATGGAGGCGCCGCCGATGAACGAGGCCGCGATCGCCTCCAGTTCGAAGTTGAGCCCGGCCTGCGGGGTGCCCGCGTTGAGGCGCGCCGCGTACACACAGCCCGCGAGCGCCGCGAGGACGCCCATGTTGACGAAGACCAGGAAGGTGACGCGCTTGTCCTTGACGCCGGAGAGCTTCGCGGCGGCCTTGTTGCCGCCCAGCGCGTACACATGACGGCCCACGACCGCGTTGCGCATGACATAGCCGAGGGCGATCAGCAGCCCGCACATGATGAGCATGACGACCGGCACGCCGTGGAAGCTGGCCAGCGTGAGGGTGAACGCCACCACCGCCGCCGTCATCGCCACACACTTGGCCACCCACAGGCCGGTCGGCAGGACTTCGAGGTCGAACGCCAACTGCCGCTTGCGGTCCCGCCATTCACGGAAGAGGAGGAAGGTGATGGTGGCGAGGCCGAGCAGCAGGGTGGGGTTGTGGTACTGCGTGTACGGGCCCATCTCCGGGATGAAACCCTTGGCGATGTTCTGGAACCCGTCGGGGAAGGGGGCCAGCGACTGCCCCTCGAGGACGATCTGGGTGAGACCGCGGAAGAGCAGCATGCCGGCGAGCGTCACGATGAACGACGGGATGCCGACGTACGCGATGAAGAAGCCCTGCCAGGCCCCGGCGACCGCGCCGATCAGCAGACACAGGACGAGGGCGAGCACCCACGGCATGTCGTGCTTGACCATCATCACCGCCGACATGGCGCCCACGAAGGCCACCAGCGAACCGACGGACAGGTCGATGTGGCCCGCGATGATGACGATCATCATGCCGATGGCCAGGATGAGGATGTAGCCGTTCTGCTGGATCAGATTGGAGACGTTGTTCGGCAGCAGCAGTGTGCCGTCGGTCCATATCTGGAACAGGACGACGATGAAAGCCAGGGCGATGAGCATGCCGTACTGGCGCATGTTGGCGCGCATGCTGTCGAGCAGCAGCGCACCGGCCGACCGCGCGGCGGGCCGTGGCGCGGGGGACGGGTCCCGTGGGGGAGTGGTCGTGGTGGTCATGGCGGCCTCAGCTCTTGCTTCTGGTCTTGGTCATATGGCGCATCAGGACTTCCTGGGTGGCCTCCGCGCGCGTGACCTCGCCGGTCAGGCGGCCCTCGGCCATCGTGTAGATCCGGTCGCACATCCCGAGCAGCTCGGGCAGCTCCGAGGAGATGAACAGGACCGCCTTGCCCTGCGCGGCGAGCTTGTCGATGACGGTGTAGATCTCGTACTTGGCGCTCACGTCGATGCCTCGCGTCGGCTCGTCGAGGATCAGCACCTCGGGATCGGCGTGGATCCACTTGCTCAGGACGACCTTCTGCTGATTGCCGCCGGAGAGCCTGCCCACCTGCTCGAAGACCGTGGGCGCCTTGATGTTCATCGACTCGCGGTAGCGCTCGGAGACCTGCCGCTCGTGGTGTTCGTCGACCACACCGCGCCGTCGCATCCCCGGCAGGGAGGCCAGGGAGACATTGCGGTTGATGTTGTCGATGAGGTTCAGGCCGTAGCGCTTCCGGTCCTCGGTGACGTACGCGATGCCGGCGTCCACGGCCGCCGGGACCGTCTTGGTGACCACGGGCCGGCCGTTCACCGCCACGGTCCCGGAGACGTACTGCCCGTAGGAGCGTCCGAACACGGACATCGCCAGCTCGGTGCGGCCCGCGCCCATCAGCCCCGCGATGCCGACGATCTCGCCGCGCCGCACGGCAAGGGACACGTCGTCGACGACCGTGCGCTGGTGGTCGACCGGGTGGCGCACGGTCCAGCCCGACACGTCCAGGGCGAGCTCGCCCGCGTCGGCGCCCTCGTACGGGGTGCGGTCGGGGAAGCGGTGGTCGAGGTCGCGCCCGACCATGCCCCGGATGATCCTGTCCTCCGACAGAACCGCCTCGTCCGCCGGGGTCTGACGAACCGTCAGTGACTCGACGGACTGCCCGTCGCGCAGGATGGTCACGGCGTCGGTGATCTGCCGGATCTCGTTCAGCTTGTGCGAGATGATGATGCACGCGATGCCCTGCCCGCGCAGCTCCACGATCAGATCGAGCAGCTTCGCGCTGTCGTCGTCGTTGAGCGCGGCCGTCGGCTCGTCGAGGATCAGGAGCTTCACCTCCTTCGAGAGGGCCTTGGCGATCTCCACCAGCTGCTGCTTGCCCACGCCGATGTCGGAGACCGGCGTCTGCGGCTTCTCACGCAGCCCCACCCTCTTGAGCAGGGCGCTCGCCCGGCGCAAGGTGTCGTTCCAGTCGATGATGCCGCGCTTGGCCTGTTCGTTGCCGAGGAAGATGTTCTCGGCGATCGACAAGTAGGGGACGAGCGCCAGCTCCTGATGGATGATCACGATGCCGTGGCGCTCGCTGACGCGGATGTCCTTGAAGGCCATGGGCTCGCCCTCGAAAAGGATCTCGCCCTCGTAACTGCCGTGCGGGTGCACGCCGCTGAGCACCTTCATCAGCGTCGACTTCCCGGCGCCGTTCTCACCGCAGATCGCGTGGATCTCCCCGGGCCGCACGGACAGATGCACATCGGAGAGCGCCTTGACGCCGGGGAACGTCTTGGTGATCCCGCGCATCTCCAGAATGGGCGCGCTCACTTGAGCTGCCCCGCCGTGAAGTACCCCTCGTCCACCAGGAGCCGCGTGTTCGACTTGTCGACGCTCACCGGCTTCAGCAGGAAGGACGGCACGGTCTTCTCGCCGTTGTGGTAGTCCGTGGTGTTGTTGACCTGGACCTTCTTGCCCCGCAGGACCGCGTCTCCCATCTTCACCGTCTGCGCGGCCAGCTTGCGCGTGTCCTTGAAGACGGTCTGCGTCTGCTCGCCCCGGATGATCGACTTCACCGACGCCAGCTCGGCGTCCTGCCCGGTGATGACCGGCAGCGGCTGGCTCTTCGAGCCGTAGCCGGCGCTCTTCAGCGCGGAGATGATGCCGATGGAGATCCCGTCGTACGGCGAGAGCACCGCGTCCACCCGCTTGTCGCCGTAGCTCTTGCTGATCAGGTCGTCCATGCGTTTCTGCGCGGTGCCGCCGTCCCACTTCAACGTCGTGGCCTGCGTCAGCCGCGTCTGCTTGCTGCGCACGACGAGCTGCCCGCTGTCGAGGTACGGCTTCAGCACCTCCATGGCGCCGTTCCAGAAGTACTTGGTGTTGTTGTCGTCCGGGTCGCCCGCGAACAGCTCGATGGAGCGCGGCTCGTCGGCACCCTCGCCGGGCTTGCCGGGTTTGCCGAGCTTCAGCTTGTCGACGACGTACTGCCCCTGGAGCCGCCCGACGCGTTCGTTGTCGAACGACGCGTAGTAGTTCACGTTCTTCGTGCCGAGGATGAGACGGTCGTACGAGATCACGGGGATGCCCGCCTCCTTCGCCCGTTTCAGTACGTCGGTGAGCGCGGAGCCGTTGATCGCGGCGACCACCAGGAGCCGGTGCCCCTTCGTGATCATGTTCTCGATCTGGGCGACCTGGTTCTCCACCTTGTCGTCGCCGTACTGGAGGTCGGTGTCGTAGCCGGCCTTCTTGAACTGCGAGGCCATGTTCCTGCCGTCGGCTATCCACCGCTCGGAGGACTTGGTGGGCATGGCGAGGCCGATCGTGCCGCCCTTGCCGTTGTCGGGTTTGTACCGGCTGCCGCCCTTGGCCTCCTGGCCACAGGCGGCCAGCGAGGCGGCGAGCAGCGCGGCGGCGGTGGCGATGCCGAGAGTGCGGGTGCGCATGGGTCAGTCCCCTTCCGGGACGGCGAAGCGGCGCAGCTCACCCGGCAGCCGCGCACCGAGCGGTGACATGCCGCCGTCCGCGCCGTGCCGGGCCAGCAGATCCAGGGCGAGGCGGCCACGCCTGACCCGTTCCCGGGCCGTGGCGAGGGCATGGTCGCGTACGTGGGCGCCGTAGGGGTAGATGCCGGTGGCCTTCGAGAGGCCGAACTTCACATAGAGCGGGGCGCCGCGCCGGATCAGCTCGGCGACCTCGTACATCCGGATGTAGCCGCCGAGGTCGTCGGGCGCCTCGACGTACATGTCCATGGGGGCCCGGCTGACCCGGCGGATCTCGGTGAGGTGGGCCGGGCTCAGATCGGACGGCACATTGAGGGAGTCGGCGCCGAGCCGCTCGTACACCTCG
This sequence comes from Streptomyces anatolicus, assembly GCF_019400875.1. NCBI lineage: Bacteria > Bacillati > Actinomycetota > Actinomycetes > Kitasatosporales > Streptomycetaceae > Streptomyces > Streptomyces anatolicus. The sequence goes on from NZ_WMBF01000018.1 coordinate 34,048, forward strand.
TACGAGGCCGGGTTGACGGGGCCGGTCAGCGCGGACAGCTTGAAGGTGGTGTCGGCGGGCAGGACCCCGGCGGTGCGGAGCCTGTGCAGGGTCCACAGCACGCCCTCGTCGGCGACGAGCAGGCACTTGACGCCGAGCCCGGTGGCGCGTACGGCGTCCTCGACGCAGCCCGCGAGCGCGTCGTGCCCGCGGGCGCGCAGGCCCGCGCCGCCGGAGTCGGTGCGGGTGGAGGCGCCGATGTCCCAGGTGCCGCGCGGCCCGGTGAACAGACACAGCTCGATGTCGCGTGCGGCGCAGGCGTCCACCATCTCGGTGATCTCGACGTCGGTGAGCATCCAGACGCCGCTGCCCTGGCTGATCCGGTGGACGGGCACGTCGAGGCGGGCGCTCTCCTTCAACACCACGGCCAGGGCCTCGGGCCCCTCGACCGAGGGGATCTCGGTGCGCCAGGTGCCGCCGTCGGGAAAGGTGTGCGGCGAGGCGTCGGCCGGATCGACGGCGGGCAGGGGGTGCCCGATCCGGGTGAGGGCGTCGGCGCCGGGGCGCCGGGGGGCTGAC
>NZ_WMBF01000190.1:0-11881 GCF_019400875.1 Streptomyces anatolicus
GTTCGGGGGTGGGCCCGCGTTCGAGCCCCAGCCGCCGAAGCCCGGCAAGCGCGGCTTCTGGGCGGGGTGTGCCGTCGCCACCGGGCTCTGCTGCACCTGCAAGATGTGCTGCGCCGACGAGTACGAAGGTCCCTGGTCCCGCAAGAAGCGCGAGGGCTGCTGCAGCAACTGCGACTGTGACGGAGGCTGCTGCAGCAGCTGCGAGTGCTGCTCCTGTTGCTCCTGCTGCGACTGCGGGTAGCAGGGGGCGCACGAGGAGAGGTGTCGCGCCGCTCACGGCGGGCGGAGCCGTGAGGTGGCTGTCCAGGATGTGAGCGTTGCGTCTCATGGCAGTTGACGTGGATTCGGATGCCTGTTCCACTTGGCCCATGCATCCGCAGCGGTGGCTGGTCACGCGCTCCCACATCGACCTCGGTCGAGTGTGGTCGGCGTCTTGTTGATGCCCGCCTGAGCCCCGACGCCCTGCGCTTCACGCACCGCCCGTCCTTCATGCCCTTTGTGCCCTGCTGGGCTGAGGGGCTGGTCCGTGTCCCGTGAAGGTGCCACCCGTGTTCGATCCCCGGTATCCACGGAGCCTTCCGCATGTCTTCTTACGCCTTTTCCTGTGCTTCTTCCTGTGCCTCTTCCTGCATCTCTTTCCGCGCCTTCGCCGGAATCCTGGATCGGCCCGCCCCGGAGAAGGGCGCCCACGCCCGATGACCGCGTCCGCCGGGCGCGGCCCGCTCCATCTCGCCGCCGCCCTCGACAGGCCCGGCGCCCATGAAGCCGCCCCCTACGCCGAGTTGGCCGAGCTGAGCGAGTTGGCCGAGCGCGGGGCGCTGGACTTCGTGACGCTCGGGGGCGGGTCCGACGCGCTCGCCGTGGCCGCGAGGATCGCGCCCCGCACCGGGCGCGTCGGGCTCGTCCCGGCCGTCCCGGCGATCCCGACGGCACCGGCCGCCCTCGACCGGGTCAGCGGCGGCCGGGCCGGCTGGCTCCTGGACGCGTCCGCGGCCGAGGCCGAAGCCCGGCTCTTCGGGTCGCGCTGCCCCGCGCCCCACGAGGAACCTCCCCATGACCACCCCGTGCGGGTCGTCGACGCCACTGCCGCGCCCGCCCGCGAGACGGCCGCCCGGCATGCGGACGTCGCCCTGGTGCGGGCCGCCTCCGCCCGCCAGGCCGACGCCGCGCGGGCCGAACTGCGCTGTCTGGCGGGGGAGTTAGGGCGCGACCCGGACACGCTGCGGGTGTTCGCCGCGCTCGTCGTCGACCTCGGGGGCGGCGAGTGCGCCGCGGCGCCGGGCCACGGGGGAGGGCCGCGGCCCACCGCCGAGGGGCCCGCGTACCGGGGCGGGCCCGTCGACCTGGCCGAGCTGATCGCCGACTGGCACCGCGCGGGCGCCGTGGACGGCTTCCACCTCACGCCCGTCGAGCCGCGCCGCGACCTGGAGCGGCTCGTCAACGGAACCGTCGCGCTGCTCCAGCACCGCGGTCTGTTCCGCACCTTCTATCCGGGCAGCACGCTCCGGGACCACCTCGGGTTGCGCGTGCCCGTATGGAAGGGTTGATCACCATGAGCACCGAGAACGCCCCGAACGCCGAGAGCACCGAGGGTGCCGAGAGCGCCGCGCATGCCGGGAACGCCGCCGACGTAGACCCCGTACGGGAGTGGCGGCACTGGCACGAACAGCGCACCGCGACGGTCTCCGCCCCCTACGGGCCGCTCTCCCTCACCGGCACGCACTGGCTCGCGGATCATCCGGATGGTTCAATTCCGGACATCCCTGGGCGGTGGGTCGAGGCTCCTGACGCCGTCGTCCTGACCGCCCGCCCCGAGGACCGCCTGACCGTCGACGGAGAGCCCCTGACCGGCGAGGTCCGGCTGGGCGCCGACAGCGGTCCGGCCGCCGCCGCCCGCGTCGCGCACGGGGAGCGCAGGCTCGTGGTCATCCACCGCGAAGGCCTCTGGGCGGTGCGCGACTTCGACCCGGGCGCCGCCACGCGCCACGCCTTCAAGGGCATCGACGCCACCGCGTACGACGAGCGCTGGGCGGTGCCGGGACGCTTCACGCCCTACGCCGAGAGCCGCTCGGTGAGGGTCGGCAACGCGGACGGCAAGGAGCGTGACCTCGGTCTCGGCGGTGAGCTGTCCTTCCGCCTCGGGGGAGTCGAGCACACCCTCCAGGTCAGCGTCGAGGCGGACGGCTCGCTCTGGGCCGTCTTCGCGGACGCCACCAGCGGAACCTCCAGCTACCGCTTCCGTTTTCTGCGCCCCGCCGCACCCGACGCCGAGGGGCGCACCACGGTCGACTTCAACCGGGCGCTGCTGCCCCCGTGCGCCTTCGCCGACCACTTCATCTGCCCCTTCCCGCCGCCCGGCAACACCCTGGTCACCGAGGTCGCGGCGGGAGAGCGAAGCCTCCTCGGCCACTGAGCCGGTGCCGAGGAGGAGGAGAAACGAAGGCCGGTCGTCGGCCGAAAGGCGCCCTTGTGCGGCCGGTCCTCACCCCCCAATACTCCCGAGCAGCGCTTGTCAGGGGCACGGCATATCCGGAATCCGGGCCTGCTCTTTGGCTGCGCCTCACGGGTCCTCAACCCACAAGGACCCACTGACTTCCCTCGGGAGGGAACACACGTGAGGATCAAGCGCACCATCCCCCACACCGGCCTGGCGAGACACACCCGTCTGCTCGCGATAGCCACCGGCCTCGTCGCCGCCGGAGCGCTCGCCGTGCCCGCGGCCGGCGCACACGAGGGCGTGACCACCTTCAGCGCATCCCAGCTGGAACAGGCCAGCGACGCCGTGCTCGACGCCGATGTCGCGGGCACCGCCTGGGGCATCGACCCGAAGACCAAGCGGGTCGTCGTCACCGCGGACAGCACGGTCTCCAAGTCCGAGATCGCCGAGCTGAAGGCGGCCGCCGGGTCCAACGCCGACGCCCTGAAGATCGAGCGCACCTCCGGCAAGTTCCAGAAGTACATCTCCGGCGGCGACGCCATCTACGCGAGCAGCTGGCGCTGTTCGCTCGGCTTCAACGTGCGCAACAGCGCGGGCGCCTACTACTTCCTGACCGCCGGGCACTGCACGGACGGCGCGACGACCTGGTGGGCCAACTCGGCGAAGACCACCGTCCTTGGCACCACGTCGGGCTCCAGCTTCCCGACCAACGACTACGGGATCGTGCGTTACACCAACGACTCGATCACCAAGTCCGGCACCGTGGGCAGCCAGGACATCACCCGCGCCGCCGACCCCACCGTCGGGCAGAGCGTCACCCGGCGCGGCTCCACCACCGGCACGCACAGCGGTCGGGTCACCGCGCTGAACCAGACCGTCAACTACGGCGGCGGCGACGTCGTCTACGGCATGATCAAGACCACGGTCTGCGCCGAGCCCGGCGACAGCGGCGGCCCGCTGTACTCCGGCACCACCGCGCTCGGTCTGACCTCCGGCGGCAGTGGCAACTGCTCGTCCGGCGGCACCACGTTCTTCCAGCCGGTCACCGAGGCGCTGCGCGCCTACGGCGTCAGCGTCTACTGAGACCGCGTAGCGGGTGATCTCGTGACCCCGTGATCGACGGCATGATGAGCCCCCGCCCGGCTTCCGGGCGGGGGCTCGCCCTCTTCCGACGGGGTCTCGCCCTCGTCCGGCGGGCGAGCTACCTTCGAAGTGCACGCCCAACACGCCCACTTCGGACCCTGGGGGCCGGCATGGTCGAGGAGCTGGTGGTGGCGGGAGCGCTCGCGGGGTCCGCCGCGGCGGTCTATGTGGCGGCGGCGGCGCGCGTCGTCAAGCAGTACGAGCGCGGTGTGGTGCTGCGGCTCGGAAAGCTCCAGCACGGGGTGCGCGGGCCGGGGTTCACCATGATCGTGCCTTTCGTGGACCGGCTCCGTAAGGTCAACATGCAGATCGTGACGATGCCCGTGCCCGCCCAGGACGGCATCACGCGCGACAACGTCACGGTGCGGGTGGACGCGGTCATCTACTTCAAGGTGGTGGACGCCGCCGAGGCCGTCGTACAGGTGGAGGACTACCGCTTCGCGGTCTCGCAGATGGCGCAGACCTCGCTGCGCTCCATCATCGGCAAGAGCGACCTGGACGATCTGCTCTCCAACCGCGAAAAGCTCAACCAGGGCCTGGAGTTGATGATCGACAGCCCGGCCATCGGCTGGGGCGTGCAGATCGACCGCGTCGAGATCAAGGACGTATCCCTGCCCGAGACGATGAAGCGGTCCATGGCGCGGCAGGCCGAGGCCGACCGCGAGCGGCGGGCCCGCGTCATCAACGCCGACGCCGAGCTGCAGGCGTCCAAGAAGCTCGCCGAGGCCGCCCACGAGATGGCGGAGGAGCCGGCCGCGCTCCAACTGCGGCTGCTGCAGACCGTGGTGGCCGTCGCCGCGGAGAAGAACTCCACCCTCGTCCTGCCCTTCCCCGTGGAACTGCTCCGCTTCCTGGAGCGGGCCCAGCAGGCTCTGCCCCAACCGCAGCCGCAATCTCAACCGCAGCCGCCGCAGCAGCAGCCACCGGCGAAAACCGGACAGGACTAGTCCTCACTGGTTGACGATCACCCCTTGGCTCACAGTGGTGACGAAGAGAACCCCGCCGTGGTGCGAGGGGGTCGCGCGATGAGTGAGGGGCGCACTGGACTTGTCGTGTGCGCGTCCTGAAGTGGACCTTGTGTGCGACCGCAAGGCGTCGGGATAGTGGGCTTGGCACATTGGCATGGACGCGCCTATCGCAGCGGGTGAACTCCGCTGTCCCGGCGTGGCCCTTCCGGTGCCGAGTACGCCTCACGCCCCGTCAGGCCCCCACGCCGACCGGGGCGTTCCCCCCACAGGAGGTCGTGAGTTTTGAAGCACCGACGCATACCCAAGCGGCGTGCCGCCGTGGCAGGCGCGGGCATCGCCGCGCTGTTCGCCGCGGGGATCACCTTTCAGACTGCGAACGCGAGCGAGGGCTCGCCCGAACCCACACCGGACATCCTCTCGGTCGCGAAGGCCGGGAAGCTCGCCGCGTCCCTGGACAAGGATCTCGGCGCGGACGCCGCGGGCACGTACTACGACGCCAAGGCCAAGGCCCTCGTCGTGAACGTGCTGAACAAGAGCGCGGCGGACACCGTCGAGTCGGCGGGCGGCAAGGCCAGAATCGTCGAGAACTCCCTGGCGGAGCTGGAGAGTGCCCGCGCCACGCTCGACAAGAAGGCGGCCGTGCCCGGCACCTCCTGGGCGATGGACCCGGCCACGAACAAGGTCGTCGTCACGGCGGACCGCACGGTCAAGGGCGCCGAGCTGGCGAAAGTCGGCTCGATCGTGAAGAGCCTCGGCGGCAAGGCCGAACTCAGGCGCAGCAAGGGCGAGTACAAGGCGTTCCTCGCCGGCGGCGACGCGATCTGGGGCGGCGGCTCGCGCTGCTCGCTCGGCTTCAACGTCGTCAAGGGCGGCGAGCCGCACTTCCTGACGGCGGGCCACTGCGGCAACGCGGTCAAGAGCTGGTCCGACTCGCAGGGCGGCCAGGAGATCGGCACCACCCAGGAGTCGAGCTTCCCGGGCAACGACTACGCCCTCGTGAAGTACACGGCAGACACCCCGCACCCCAGCGAGGTGAACCTCTACAACGGCAGCACCCAGGCGATCAGCAAGGCGGGCGAGGCCACGGTCGGGCAGAAGGTGCAGCGCAGCGGCAGCACCACCCAGCTGCACGACGGTGAGGTCACCGCGCTGAACGCCACGGTGAACTACCAGGAAGGCCAGGTCGACGGTCTGATCCAGACCACGGTCTGCGCGGAGCCCGGCGACAGCGGCGGCGCGCTCTTCGCCGGTGACACCGCGCTGGGTCTCACCTCGGGCGGCAGCGGCGACTGCTCCTCCGGGGGTGAGACCTTCTTCCAGCCGGTGCCGGAGGCGTTGAGCGCCTACGGCGCGGAAATCGGCTGAGGCTGCCGGACGCTGTGAGCCCCGCCCCCGTGACCTGCGGGGGCGGGGCTCACGTGTCTGACCGCGGGTCGGATCGGGCCGGGCGCGCAGTTCCTCGCGCCCCTTAGAGGGCGCTGGTCCTGCCGTAGTTCGTGCCGCTGAGGTCGATCGAGCCGTTGGCCGGCCGTCCGCGCCGGGCGGACATGACGAGGGTGACGACGACGCCGACGAGCGCCCAGGCGCCCAGGACGAGGAGCGGTCCGGTGATCGCGTTCCCCTCGAAGTACGCGAGGGAGCGTGCCGTCCAGGTGCCCGCGCCCGGTGGCAGCCAGGGCCCGATCGCCTTCCAGAAGGCGGGCAGCATCGGCAGCGGGAAGGCGCCGCCCGCGCTCGGGTTGCCCCCGATGACGATGATGAGCACGGCGAGGCCGATGCCCATGATGCCGGTGAGCGCCTGGAGGGCGAGCGTGATCGCGCCGACCCCGAAGACGATCAGGGCGCCGAGGCCCCACAGCCCCATGACGCTGCCGGGCAGCGCGCCGAGGATCGGCCCGATGATGACCGCGCCGCCGAGGCCGCCGACGATCGAGTAGAGCGCCATGGTGCCGAGCCTCATGACCGCGCGCGGCAGGTTGGCGGCCCGGGAGCCCGTGCTGATCGCGAGGATCGACGCGCACAGGTAGCCGCCGACGCACCAGCCGACGACCAGGTAGAAGGACGACAGGCCGTTGAAGTCCTTGTCCGATGCCGCGGCCACGTCCACGGTCTTCACCGTGCGCTTCTCGGCCGCGTCGGCCTCGGTGAGGAGCGTGGTCAGGGTGCGGGAGAGCGCGGTGCCGCCGCCGGAGGCGACCAGGAGCGTGTCGGTCGTGCCGCGCGGGTCGACGACCAGGGCGCCGTCGATGTCGCGGTGCATGATCTGGCGGCGCGCCGTGGCCTCGTCCTTGAGGACGCGGGTGTCCAGCGGGTCACCGGGGAGCTTCTCCAGCCGGTCGGCGGTCTCCTTCGCCGCGGGGCCCGGTGCGACCACGGCGAAGGCCACGTCCTTTGGTCTCGGATCGTGCAGCGCGCCCACGTAGGAGGCGATGAACAGCAGCTGCAGGGCGAGTACGCCGATGACGAGCAGGGCTGCTCGCAGGGTGACGGCGCTCTTCAATTCGTCGGCGAACCTCATGCCCCCACGCTCCGGGGCGACGGTCGTTCCCGCAGGTGGGATGGGCCGAACGGGCGACTCCGGGGGTGTTCGGGGAGGGCCCTCGCACACGTGTCGTACATGCGTTCGAAACTTGGTCTATGGTGGAGGTGGGGGATACGAGATCGGATCGGTTCAGGGTTACAGGAGGTGCGTGTGCCCGGCTTCACGCATCTGCACACCGCTTCCGGGTTCTCCCTGCGGTACGGCGCCTCGCACCCGGAACGGCTCGCCGAGCGCGCCGCCGACCGGGGCATGGACGCCCTCGCGCTCACCGACCGCGACACCCTCGCGGGCACGGTCCGGTTCGCCAAGGCCTGCGCGAAAGCGGGGGTGCGGCCACTGTTCGGCACCGAGCTGGCGGTGGGGGCGCCCGCCCCGGCCAAGGGCGAGCGGCGGCGGGTCCCCGTGCGCGGCGGCGCCTTCATCGACGAGTCGACCCCGCGCGTGACCTACCTCGCCCGGGACGGCGCCACGGGCTGGGCCGCCCTCTGCCACCTGGTCACCGCCGCGCACCGGGCGGGCGCCGACGGCACCGGGGGACAGCCCGTCCTGCCGTGGGAGGAGAACCACGGCGAGGGCCTGACCGTGCTGCTCGGACCCGCATCCGACGTGGGGCGCGCGCTCGCCGCGGGCCGCCCGGACCGGGCCGCCCGGCTCCTCGTGCCCTGGCGCGAGCGGTACGGCGACGACCTGCGCCTGGAGTCCGTCTGGCACGACCGCAAGGGCACGGGCCCCGGCTCGCTCCGGCTGGCCGCGCGCACCGTCGGCTTCGCCGCCGAACAGGGCGTACGACCCGTCCTGAGCAACGCCGTGCGCTACGCCGACGCCGGGCAGGGCCCCGTCGCCGACGTCCTGGACGCCGCCCGCCGCCTCGTCCCCGTCGACCCCACCAAGGGACTCGACGGCGGCGAACGGTGGCTGAAGGGCGCGGACGCCATGCTGCGCGCCGCCGAGCGGATCGTCGAGGCCGCCGGATTCCGCCGCGACACCGCGCACCGCCTGATCGAACAGACCCAGGCGGCGGCCGCCGCGTGCCTGGTCGACCCCGAGGACGACCTCGGCATCGGCTCCGTGCACTTCCCCGAGCCGCGCCTGGTCGGCGCCGGACGCCGCACCGCGCAGCGCGTCCTCGCCTCCCGGGCGGCGGCCGGCATGGTGCTGCGCGGCTACGACTCCCGGCGCGCGTACTGGGAGCGGATGCACCACGAGCTGGACATCATCGCCCACCACGGTTTCGCCTCCTACTTCCTCACCGTCGCCCAAGTCGTCGACGACGTACGCGACTTGGGTGTACGGGTCGCGGCGCGCGGCTCCGGCGCCGGGTCCCTCGTCAACCACCTCATCGGCATCGCGCACGCCGACCCCGTCGAACACGGGCTGCTCATGGAGCGGTTCCTGTCCAAGCGGCGGCACGTCCTGCCGGACATCGACATCGACGTCGAGTCGGCCCGCCGCATCGAGGTCTACCGCGCGATCATCGGCCGCTTCGGCACCGAGCGGGTCGCGACGGTCGCCATGCCCGAGACCTACCGCGTGCGGCACGCCGTACGCGATGTGGGCGCCGCCCTGTCCATGGACCCGGCCGAGATCGACAAGATCGCCAAGGCGTTCCCGCACATCCGTGCGCGCGACGCCCGCGCCGCCCTGGAGGAGCTGCCCGAACTGCGGGCGGTCGCCGAGGAGCTGGGCGGCCGCGACCGGCTGTGGGAGCTGGTCGAGGCGCTTGACGCGCTGCCGCGCGGCGTCGCCATGCACCCGTGCGGGGTGCTGCTCTCCGACTCCTCGCTGCTCGCGCGTACGCCCGTGGTGCCCACCAGCGGCGAGGGCCTGCCGATGTCGCAGTTCGACAAGGACGACGTCGAGGAGCTGGGCCTGCTCAAGCTGGACGTGCTCGGTGTGCGGATGCAGTCGGCGATGGCGCACGCCGTGGCGGAGACCGAGCGGGCCACGGGGGAGCGGGTCGACCTGGACGCGGTACCGCCGGGCGACCCGGCGACGTATCAGCTCATCAAGTCCACCGAGACGCTCGGCTGCTTCCAGATCGAGTCGCCGGGCCAGCGCGACCTGGTCGGACGGCTTCAGCCCTCGACCTTCCACGACCTCGTGGTGGACATCTCCCTGTTCCGGCCGGGCCCGGTCGCGGCCGACATGGTGCGGCCCTTCATCGAGGCCAGGCACGGCCGCGCGCCCGTGCGCTTCCCGCACCCGGACCTCGCGGAACCGCTGAAGGAGACGTACGGCGTCGTCGTCTTCCATGAGCAGATCATCCACATCGTGGACATCATGACCGGCTGCGGGCGCGACGAGGCGGACCGGGTGCGGCGCGGGCTCTCCGACCCCGAGTCGCAGGGGCGCATCCGGTTCTGGTTCGCGCAGCACGCGGCGGCCAAGGGGTACGACGCCGAGACGATCGCCCGCACCTGGGAGATCGTCGAGGCCTTCGGTTCGTACGGTTTCTGCAAGGCGCACGCGGTCGCCTTCGCCGTGCCGACGTACCAGTCGGCGTGGCTGAAGGCCCATCACCCGGCCGCCTTCTACGCCGGGTTGCTCACGCACGACCCCGGGATGTACCCGAAGCGGCTGCTGCTCGCGGACGCGCGGCGGCGAGGGGTGCCGATCCTTCCGCTGGACGTGAACCGGTCGGCGGTCGCTCACCGTATCGAACTGGTGTCCGAACCCCGGGAAGTGTGGGGCCTGCGGCTCGCCCTCTCCGACGTCCACGGCATCAGCGAGGCCGAGGCCGCGCGGATCGCGGACGGACAGCCGTACGCCTCGCTCGTCGACTTCTGGGAGCGGGCCCGCCCCTCCAAACCGGTCGCCCAGCGGCTCGCGCAGGTCGGCGCGCTCGACGCGTTCGGCGCCAACCGGCGCGATCTGCAACTGCACCTGGCCGAGCTGCGGCGCGGCAGCCGAGGGACGGCCGGTGGTCAGCTCCCGCTGGCGGGCGGGCGGAGGACGGCCCCCGCCGGGCTGCCCGACCTCGACGACGCGGAGCGGCTCAGCGCCGAGCTGGGTGTCCTCGGTATGGACTCCTCGCGCCACCTCATGGGCGACCACCGCGACTTCCTCGCGGAGCTGGGCGTGCTCAGCGCCCGGCGGCTGCGGGAGGCCGAGCACGGGGCGACCGTCCTGGTCGCGGGGGCCAAGGCGGCCACGCAGACCCCGCCGATCCGCTCCGGCAAGCGGGTCATCTTCACCACCCTCGACGACGGTACGGGCCTGGTCGACCTGGCCTTCTTCGACGACGCGCACGAGAGGTGCGCGCACACCGTCTTCCACTCCTGGCTGCTGCTGGTGCGCGGGGTGGTGCAGCGCCGCGGGTCGCGCAGCCTCAGCGTGGTCGGCGCGGCGGCGTGGAACCTCGCGGAGCTGGCGGAGGTGCGCAAGGAGGGCGGGCTCGACGCGGTGGCGCTGCGGTTGGCGGAGCCGGAGCGGGAGCGGGAACCGGAGGCTCCGGATGCCGTGGCGGGTGGGCGGCGCATTCGTATGGCCACGGGGTACGAGATGCATCCCTGGGCGGATCTCCGTCCGGCGGGCGAGGGCGCGGCGGGCGCTCACCGGAAGCTGTGGCATCAGAGTCCGGGGAGTGCGGGATGAGCGGGGAGGTGAACGAGGAGGCGGAGGAGGAGGTGAAGGAGGAGGTGAACGGCGAGATGGCCGGAGTGGCCGGTGAGGTGACCGGAGCGGCTGGCGAGGTGACCGGAGTGACCGGAGTGACCGGAGCAGCCGGCGAGGTGGCCGGTGAGGTGAACACCCTGTGCGTACGCTTCCTGCTGACGCCCATGTACGAGGCCGTCCTGCCCCAACTGCTCGCCCTGCTCGGCGAGTTCACCCCGCAGGTGGAGGCGCTTCTGCCGGATGGCGCGCTCATGGACGTGAGCGGCGCGCGGCGCTACTTCGGGCGGAGCGCCGTCGAGCTGGCCGCGCTGATCCGCGTACGGACCCTCGCGCTGTACGGCGTGGAGTGCGCGATCGGCGCCGGGCCGAGCCCGATGCTGGCGCGGATGGCCCTGCGCGGAGCCGCGCCGGGCGTGACCCGAGCGGTTCCCGAAGGCCCGGACGGCGTACGGGAGTTCCTCGCCGATCGGCCGGTCGGCGAGCTGCCCGGCATCGGCCGCGCCACCGCCCGCACCCTGTGCGAGTACGGCCTCGACTCCCTCGGGAAGGTCGCCGCCGCACCGCTGTCCACCCTCCAGCGACTGGTCGGCGCCCGCGCGGGCCGCGAGCTGCGCGAGAAGGCGCGGGGCATCGACCGCACCCGGGTCGTGCCGAACTCCGCCGCGCGCTCGCTCGCCGTCGAACGCCCCTTCCCCCGCGATGAGTTGGACCCCTTCCGGCACCGCCGCGCCCTCCTGTCGGGCGCCGAGGAGCTGGGCGTCAGGATGCGCGGCGAGGAGCAGGTGTGCCGCGCGCTGACGCTCACCGTGCGGTACGCGGACCGCTCCACGACCGTGCGGACCCGGACCCTGCCGGAGCCGACCGCGCACTCCACCGCGCTGACCACGGCCGCGTACCGCATGTACGAGGCGCTAGGCCTCCAACGGGCCCGGGTGCGTGCCGTCGCCCTGCGCGCCGAGGGGCTCGGACCGGCCGAACACGCCTCCCACCAGCTGACGTTCGATCCGGCGGACGAGAAGGCCCGCCGGATCGAGGAGGTGGCGGACCGGGCGAGGGAGAAGTTCGGACCGGGCGCGATCGTGCCGGGGACGCTGGCGGCGTGAGCCCGGCACTCGGGGGCGCCGGACGTTCCCGCCCTGCACGCGAAGCCGAACGCCCCCGCCCCGCCCGCGAAGC
>NZ_WMBF01000191.1:0-11728 GCF_019400875.1 Streptomyces anatolicus
GACCACCCCCGGCCGGTTCCCGAGCCACCCCGAACCGCCTCTCCCACAAGCCGGACAGAATAAGGTGCCGATGCCCTACGGATCACGGCTCGCCGCGGAGATGACACGGCGACTCGGACGCGAATGCCTCTACACCCCCTCGGCGCGCCTGGCCCTCTACCTGGCCCTGCGGCGCTGGTGCAGGCCGGGCGCACGCGTACTGATGTCACCGGTCAACGACGACGTGATCCTCTTCGTGGTCCTCGCGGCGGGCCTGCGCCCGGTGCAGGCCCCCGTGTCCGTCCGGGACGGCAACATCGACCCCGCAGCCGTACCGGAGTCGACCTGGCGGAACGTGGACGCCGTACTGACCACCAACCTGTACGGCATACCGGACCGCGTCGTCGAACTGCGCCGCCGCTGCGACGAGTTGGGCATCCCCCTGTTCGAGGACGCGGCCCACGCCATCGGGACACGCGTCGCGGGCAGGCCGATCGGCACCTTCGGCGAGGCGGCGGCGTTCAGCCTGTCCAAACACGTGGCGGGCATGGCCGGCGGATTCCTCGCGGTCGACGGCGCCCGCACCCGCCGGGAGTTGGAGGAACTGCGCGACGAACTCCTGGTGCCGCGCCGCCTCCACGAGGACCTGGCCACCACGCTGCGGCCCCTGGCGCGTTCGGGCGTACGCGCCCTGCACCTGGTCCGCCCCGTGTGGCGGACAATGCAGCGCCTGGGAGTACTGGAGCGCGGCGACGCGTTCCGCATGGACCTGCACCCGCGACGCCTCGCGGACCGCGCGTTCCGAGCGCCGAGCCTGACCGCGTACGAGCCATGGGTGCGGCTGGACCTCCACGGTTACCGATCGCGCCACGGGGCTCTTGTCCGTGGCCAGTTGAAGCTGAGAATGGACCGGCTAGACGGGAACCTCGCCCGGCGCGCCGCCGGAGTCTCCCTGCTGTCGAGCACCGCCTGGGCGGGCCCCGCGCTGCGCGAGCGTACGGGCCACGAAGGCCCGCTGCCCCTCTTCAGGGCCCCGCTCCTGGTCGAGAACCGCGACGCCCTCCTGGACCGCCTCGTGGACCACGGCGTGGTGTGCGGATACGTGTACGACCCGCCGCTCGACGACTACGCGGGCGCGGAGTTCGTCGAGCCGTCCCCCGACCCGCGGGCCGCCCGCTGGTTCGCCGCGCACACGCTCCCGGCCGACCCGCTCATCGCCCGCGTGATCATCAACGCCCTGCGGGAAGAACGCGCGAGGCCCGCGAACCCTCCGACGGCCGACACCGCCGCTGCTACCGTCGCGCCATGTCCAAGAGTGAGATAGACGCGCTGACCGCCGAGTTCTTCGGCGCTTTCGACAACCGGGGCGGCAAGACCGCCGATGTCGCCCGCATCCGCCGCCTGATGGTCCCGGGCGGCGTGATCGCCAGCACGGGCGAGAAGCTGACGGTCTACACCGTGGAGGAGTTCATCGAGCCCCGCGAGCGGCTCCTTTCGGAGGGCCGGCTCGTCGAGTTCTCCGAGTGGGAGACCTCCGAGCACACCTCGATCGCCGGTGACGTCGCCTCCCGTTTCGGCGAGTACCGCAAGTCGGGCATCTTGGACGGCGAACCCTTCGAGGGAGCGGGCACGAAGAGCATCCAGTTCGTCCGCGCCGATGACGGCTGGCGGATCGTCTCGTTCGCCTGGTACGACCACCCCTGACGGGCGCGGCCGGGCGGACCGCGGCGGCCGCGTACTTAGGCCGCGTCAGCGCAGGCGGCGGAGCTTGTGGCGCTGGACCGTCAGGCGTACGTCCGCCTCCAGGGCGCGAGGCGCCGCCGCCGCTCTCGCCTCGGCGATCGCCTGCCGTGCCAGGTCGTGCAGCACGGCCTCCGGGCGGCTTTCGGGGGACAGGACGAGCGTGATGCGCGCCCGTAGTCGCCGGGGGCGGCCCAGGAGGGTCACGTGCGCGCGGGTCACCCCGTCGACGGCCCCGGCCCGTTCCGCCATCGCCGCGGCCAGCGCCGCACCCGACAGGGTCACGTCCGGCTGCCCGAGCGGCAGTTCACGCAGGCGCCCCGCGCGCAGCTGCGCCCCGCCCCAGCACAGGAGGAGCAGTACGCCGACACAGAGCGCGGTGATCACAAGGGGGGTCCACCAGCCCTCGTCCCGCCACCGCCCCAGGGCCTCCCCGTCGAGCCACGTTCGGTCGGCGGGGAGCCGGGGCCAGTTCGAGGGCAGCCGGTCGCGGACGGGCCCGGTCACGGAGGCCAGCGCGGCCCCCGAGGCCAGCAGCACCGCCGCCGCCCCCAGCAGGGCCACGCGGTTGGTGCCGTTACGGAGTCGGCTCATCGGCGCTCCTCGGCATCGAACCGGCAGCAACAGGCGTCGACTTGGCCGCCGAAGGGGCGGGAGCACGCCATGCGGGCTCGGTCCGCACCCGCACCTTCAGCCGCAGGGGCCTCGCGAGACCGCAGGCGGCCAAGGTCTCCCGCGCGGTGTCGGCCACCGCCCGGCGCGCGGTCGCCGGCGAGCCGAACCCCAGCCCGGCGCGCACCCGCGCCCGACGGCGCCCGACACGGACCCGCACCCGGGTGACGCCGGGCACCTCCGCCACGGCATCCCGCAGCAGGGACGCCACGGAACTCCGGTCGATCACCGCGTGGATGCCCGCGTCCGGCCCCGCCACGGGGAGAAGGCGCCGCCGCCCCGGCGTGACGGCCACCACCAGCAGCACCACACCGAGGAGGAACACGGCCGCCGCGATCGCTGCGCCCGGCCAGGCGCCGCTGTCCGGGCCGTGCGTGGCCAGCCACTCCATCAGCCGGGTCCGCCACCGCGCGGGGGAGCGTCCGGCCGCGTGCACGGAGACCACGTCGTACAGGAACAGGCCGCAGAGCGCGGCGCCGACGAACGCCAACACCGCTACAGGCAACCGGCGCTGGGACCACGGCCGCCGCGCCCGGCCACCACCCGGCACCTCCTGCGAAGCCTCCTTCGGCGCAAGCGTGCCCGTGCCCTCGGCCCGCTCCCGCACCCGCAGCTCGCGAACCCGGACCCGGGCCGAGGGCACGGCGAGACCGGTGAGCCCGGCCGTGCGGTCGGCGACGTGCGACCGCACCCGTTCGCCCGCCTCGTCGAGAACGGCGGGGTAGGGGAGCGTCACGGCGACACCCACCCGGGCCCGGCGACCGCGTACGGCGGCCGAGCCCCGGTGGACCCGGACCTCACCGGGGGCCAGCGCCTCCGTGGCCGCGCGTTCGGCGATCCGGCGCACCGCGCGCTCGGCCACGGTCGTGGACCCGCGGTCCGCCGGGGGCGTGCTCACAGCGGCCCCCGGTCACGGCCGCCGCGCGCGCCACGGCCACCGGCGGAGTCACGACCGCCGAGGAAGTCCCGTATGTCCGTGCCGTCGTCCACGAGGCGCCCGACGACGAAGCCGACCGCACCCAGCGCGGCGACCAGAAGGAAGGCACCGAAACCGCCGAACCACCCGGCGAACCCCAGGGCCATCCCGGCGATCATGCCAACCAGAGCTGTGCTCACCACTCACCTCACCCCACTCGCACCACTGACACCACGGAAACGTCCTGGTCGTGCCCGGTGGCCGCGCCACCCCTGAGCGGGAAGCGCTACTCCACCCGCGTCTCGCCGGCCGAGTCCGCCGTGTCGTCGTCGGGCAGCCGTACGTCGTTGACCGCGACATTCACCTCGACGACCTCCAGGCCCGTGATGCGCTCCACGGCCGCGATGACGTTCTCGCGCACGTCATGGGCGACGTCCGTGATCGGCACGCCGTACTCGACGACGATGTCCAGGTCGATCGCGGTCTGCCGCTCGCCGACCTCGACCTTCACGCCGCGTCCGACGTTGGGACGCCCGCCCGGGACACGGTCGCGGACCGCGCCGATGGTGCGCGAGAGGCCGCCTCCCATGTCGAAGACGCCGGGGATCTCCCGTGCCGCCATTCCGGCGATCTTCACGACCACGACGTCGGCGATGGAGGTCTTCCCACGGGTGGCGGCCGGCTCGCCGGGGCCGGTGCCGCCCGTCACGGTGGTGGTACCCGGGCTCTTGCTGATCGTGCCGGTGGAGCCGGTGGAGCCGGTGTCGATGCCACCGGACGTGGTCGCGTTCGAGTGGATGTCCTGATTCGCCATGCCGGCGTCTCCTCGGATCGAATGTCGTGTGGAGCCCTGTGGCCCTTCGGCCCGTACATGCGCTACCGGACCGGGTGCCCGGCTCCTCGCTTGTCTGACACGGCGGCCGGGGATTTCGTTACGCGCCTCGGATGAACTGCTCCTTCCGGGAGGTAACGTGCCCTCGCCGCGTAACGCGGGCGGCTTTCCGTGTGTCGTACGAGCACGACCTGGATGAGAGGAGCCGCGTGTGCCCGGGGAGCGGCGCCCGGCGGACGAGTCCGCGGGGCGCGACGACGGATTGCTGGCGGTGCGCGCCGGGGAAGGCGACGAGGAGGCCTTCGAGGAGCTGGTGCGACGCCACGCCCCGGGACTGCTGCGGCTGGCGACGCGGCTGCTGGGAAGCCGGACGGAGGCCGAGGACGCCGTGCAGGACTCCTTCGTGAGCGCGTGGCGCAAGCTGCCGGAGTTCCGCAGGGACGCGCGGTTCGGCACCTGGATACACCGGATCGTCACCAACCGGTGCCTGAACGTGCTGCGCGCACGCAGACCCGCGGTGGATCTCGAGGGCGTGCCCGAGCCCCAGGCGCCGGAGCACGAGGCCTCGCCCGCCCGGGTGGCCGAGGGGCACGCGGCGGTGGCGGACCTGACCAGGGCGATGGCGGGACTGTCACCGGAACAACGGGTGTGCTGGGTACTGCGCGAACTCAACGGCCTGTCCTACGAATCCATCGCCGAGTCGGTCGGGATCAGTCCGGAGGCGGTGCGCGGCCGCGTCTTCCGGGCGCGGCGCTATCTCACGGAGGCGATGGCCGCATGGCGGTGAACAAGGAGACCGGACCGGGCAACCAGGAGACCGGACCCGGCGAGGAGCGCGCGGCGGCCACCGGCGGCAACCCTGCGGACAGCCTCGCGGAGCGCGAACCGCTGCCCTGCGGACGGGAGTTGTGGAGTGTATGGGAGCGCTGGGAGAGCGGCGAGGCCGACCCCCACGCCGCCGCGTGCCCGCACTGCACCGAGGCGCTGAACACCCTGCGCCATCTGGAGGACGTCGTCTCCGCCGCCCGCGCGACGGAACCCCGGGAGCAGGAGACCGACGCCTCCGCGCTCGTCGGCCGCGTCATGGACGTGGTGCGACTCGAACTGCGGCCCGGCCGGACGCTGCCGCTGGGCGAGGAGGAAGAGGACGCGTGGATCGTGGAGGCGGCCGCCGCCAGAACGGTCCGCGCGGCGGCGGAGACCCTGCCCGGGGTGCGGGCGGGCAGCTGCCGCATCGAGGTCCGCTCCCAGAACACCGACACCGGCACCGAGACGGACACCGGCACCGCTGCCCCGGCCGGACGCCTGCGACGGGGGCCCGTCGGTATCCGCCTCGAAGTGGAGGCGCCCCTCACCTGGCACCTCCAGGAGTTGGCGGAGCAGGTACGCCACCGCGTCCTGGAGGCGGTCGACGCCGAACTGGGCATGCGGGTCACGGCCGTTGACGTGACGATCACCGATATCACCGATGCCACCGAGATGACCGACACCACTGGCGACGACGTGGAGGGGCGGCGACCGTGACGGAACAACTCGCTTCCGGTGATCTGACCGACGCGGTCGCAAGGGCGGTGCTCGGCACGCCCGGGGTCGCCTTCCTGCGGCCCGGCGTCGCCCAACTCCTGCGCGCCTCAAGGGCCTTGGCGCGCGTACGCCCGACGGGTGACCGCCTCGGAAGGCCGCCCCGCTCCTCGGGCGTACGGGTGACACGGGGTGAGGGCGCCGAGCGGTGGCACGTCGAGGTGTACGTCGTCCTGCACCGCGGCCACCGCGCCGTGGACGTCACCCGCGAGGTGCGCGCGGCGGTCGCCGACGCCGTGCGGACGGTGGCGGGCGTGCGGGATCCCCGGGTGTCCGTGACGGTCACCGGACTGGTGTGAGGCGGGGAGCTGGGGTGTTGCCGTTCGGTGACATGGGAGACGGAGCTGTGACGTGCGGGAGGGCAACGGACGCGGGGTGCCGCGGGTCGTACGGGGCGTGGGATCCAAGGGCGGACCGTTCCGCCCGCGGCAGAGCGACCGACCGAAACATGTGGGGGAGACAATGAGGATGAGTGTGCGCGTCAACAAGGCAATGTTCGCCGCGGCCGCAGTACTGGCCGCGTCCGGGGTCGCCGCGGGAACGGTGCCGGCCTCCGCGGCCGCCACCCCCCGCTTCCTGACCCCTTCCGAGCTGCCGCCCCACGCGTCGTCGGACTGGTACGCCGGTCCTGTGACGCCGGGCCAGCCGGACCCGCTGCCGATGTGTGTCGGCGAGGCGCTGCCGTCGACGTCCGTGCACCGCGCGTACCGCACCGACCTGGACACGGGCGCGCTGCAGGTGACGGTGGTCGAGCGCGACGAGCGGCGGGCCAAGGAGTTCGCGGCGCTGCTGCGCAAGAAGCTCGACGGGTGCGCGGAGGCGGTGATGAAGCAGTACCCCGACATCACCGCGGAGCAGAAGTACTACGGCAAGGTGAACGCCGAGGAGGGCGCCCACGTCTACGGCGTGCACACCGCCGCCTCGTGGGGGGCCTCCGACATCAACATGTTCTCGGTGGGCCGCGACGGCAGGACGGTGACGCTCGTGCAGTGGGGCCAGATGGGCGACTTCGGCGACGCCCAGGCCGCCGACTTCAAGGCCACGACGGCCAAGGCGGTGAATAAGCTGTACTGAGCCGAAAGGACTTCGTGCCTTCCCACGGGAGTCGTTGGTCCCGAATGGCGCCGAGGCGCCAGGGGCACCCGATCTTTACTCCGGTCGCCGGACTCGTCTGGCGGCTCCCCGCCGTGTGGTCATGCTGAAGGCGGGTACCGGAGTGACCGATCGACTTCGAGAGTGAACGGCAGGTAACACCGTGGGCGTCATCGCCTGGATTCTGGTCGGCTTGATCGCGGGAGCGATCGCGAAGGCACTGACGCCGGGGAAGGACCCGGGCGGGATCATCGTCACGATGCTGCTCGGCATCGTGGGCGGACTGCTCGGCGGCTGGCTCGGCAAACTGATCTTCGGGGTGGAGTCGATCAACGGCTTCTTCCACCTGTCGACGTGGATCGCCGCCGTCATCGGATCGGTGGTCGTCCTGTTCCTCTACCGAATGGTGTCCGGCCGCACCGCCCGCTGAGGCCGAAGGACAGAGCGCCGAGATACAGCGCCGAAGGACACAGCACAGCACCAGGAAAGGCAACGTCATGGCTGACAACACCCTGAACGGCCGCCGCATACTTACGGTCGTGACCAACTACGGAGTCGAACAGGACGAGCTGATGGTGCCGGTGCAGCACCTGCGCTCCCGCGGCGCGCACGTCGACGTGGCCGCCGTCTCGGCGGAGGAGATCCGCACCCTTGTCGGTGACAAGGACCCCGGCAAGACCGTCCAGCCCGACCTCACCCTGGCCGAGGCGGACACCTCCTCCTACGACCTGCTGCTGGTGCCCGGCGGCACGGTGAACGCCGACACCCTGCGCCTGGAGGAGAGCGCCGTCGCGGCGGTCCGCTCCTTCGCGGAGTCCGGCCGCAAGGTGGCCGCGATCTGCCACGGACCGTGGCTGCTCGTGGAGGCGGGCGTGCTGGAGGGCAAGACCCTCACGTCGTACGCCTCCGTCGCCACCGACATCCGCAACGCCAAGGGCACCTGGGTCGACAAGCCCGTCATGCACTGCGGTGCGAACGGCTGGGAGCTCATCACCTCCCGCACCCCGGACGACCTCGACGACTTCCTCGGCGAGATCGACAAGGTCCTCGAAGCGGCGGCCTGAGCGGACACCCCGCGCGCGAGAGCGCGCACCAAATACCAGCGGCCGGGAGACACCTCCCGGCCGCTGGTGTGTCAGGACCGCCTGCGCCGCATCCGGTACACGGTGTACCCGCCCGCGATGAGCACGAGGGCGCCGCCCGCCCCCACGTAGACGGCCTCGGCGGTCCGGGACCCGCCGGTCCCCGCGCGCACGCCCCGGTCGGGGGCCGTGGTCGGGGTGGCCGCCGCTCCGGCCACGGTGATCGCGTACGTGGACGTGGCGCCGCCCGGGCAGGCGACGTTCACGGTGTGGCTGCCGGGCCGGGCGTCGGGGCGGATGGTGCCGGTGCCCGTGTAGATGCCCGCCGAGCCGGTGGAGAGCGGGACGCTCTGGGTGAAGGCGCCCGAAGTGGCGGTGGCCGACGCGGCGGTGCATCCGCCGCTGACGGAGACGACCACCGACTGACCCGGCTTGCCGGGGCTCGGTGTGATCGATAGCGAGGGCTGGGTGCCTGCCTGTGTCTGTGGCGCCGTCGGAGCCTGGGTCTCGGCCGACGCCTGCGGCGCCATCATGGCGAACGCCGCGACGGTGAGAGCGGCTGCGGTGACGGTGGGACGGACGCGCATGGGGCAGACCTCGTTCCTTCGCGCGGCCGGGAGCATGCCGTCCCTGAGGACTCCGCGCTGCCCCTCATGCAAGGCGCAACCGACGCACTCGGCGCGCCGGACACGGCCACGCGGAGTAGCCGCGTCCCCGTGGCGCCGTACCCCCGACTAGCGTGCCGCCCAGACGAGCACCCCGCCGAGGACGAACAGCAGGCCGATGGCGATGTTGGTTCGCCGGTAGGCGACGAGGACGGCGACGAACTCGCGGAGCGTGGCGTTGGGCCAGAAGTACGCGGCCGTGGGCGCGCCCACCACCTGGCCCCTGACCCCGGCCTGCCGGGCGGTGAGCGCGGCTCGGAAGGCGTGGTAGTTGTTCGTGACGACGACACAGCGGTAGCCGGGCTTGGCCGTCTCCATGATGGCCTTGCTGAACCGCAGGTTCTCCTCGGTCGACGTCGAGCGGTCCTCGCGCTCGATCAGGTCGGCGGGGAAGCCGCGCTCGATGAGGTAGTCGGCCATGGCATGGGATTCCGGCAGCTCCTCGTCGGGCCCCTGCCCGCCGGAGGTGATGAGTACGGGGGAGGCGCCGCGCCGGGTGAGCCGCGAGTGCACCTCACGCGCCCGGTCGAGCCGACCGGCAAGCAGCGGCGGCACCTTGGAGCCGCCGATGAGCCCAGAGCCGAGGACGACCACGAAGTCCGCCTTGCGGCGCACCTGCAACCGCCCGTAGAGGAACGCGTAACACACGAAGCTCAGGAAGAGGAAGGACACGTAGGAGGAGAGACCGAGAGCGGCCGCGCCGATCCCGACGAGCAGCGGGGTGCGCACCACTGCGGCCGTGACCAGCAGGGCGATGACCCCGAGGATGCTCAGCGCGGCCATCAGCGAGAGCAGATTGGCCGGGCTCCTGCCCTCCTTGCGCACCATGCGCAGGCCGTTGACGAAGAGCAAGTACGTCAGGACGAGGATCCCCAACGCGCATACGGCGAGCAGGGAGTAGGCCGTGAACAGGGCGGACGTCGACCCCGACCTGATCAGGCGGAACATCCAGGCGACCAGTGCGCAGAGAACGGCGAGCCCCAGGAGGACGGCGTTGCCGAATCTTCGGCGTTCACGCAGCGCGCGCCAGGAGAAGACGAGGAAAAGCAGGGCCGCCGGGGCGTAGACCAACATCCGCACAGCGTATGGGGGGCGCTGAACCACGGGCGACGCGCCCCTTGCCCTCGGATTCCGGCAGCCCTCGGATTCCGGCAGCCGTCGGATCCCCGGCGGCCCTGCCCTTCGGCGTCAGTGGCGAGTGGAGTGCGCGGAACGCTGGGACGGCACCCCGAAGGGGCGGTGGGGCCGGGGGTGCCCGGCCAGCGCGTCGGCCCTGCGGTCCTGCGGGCGGGGCAGGAGCAGTTCGTGGAGCAGCTCGTACCCGGCGAGCATGGCGCGGCGCATGGCCTCGGTGTCCGTCTCGCCCGCGGCCGCGCGCTGCGCCGCCTCGTGCAGCACCCTGCTGCCGTGCGCATGGCGCGGGCAGTGCAGGGAGAGGGCGTCGGCCTGGCGCTCACGCGACTCGGCGGGGAAACCGCGCTCGGCGGCCAGCCGGTTCAGGAGGGCGTTGGCCTGGGCGACCGTCTGCCCCGGCGCGTCGATGAACCGCGCCTGGAGCAGGGCCCATTCGGAGTGATACCGCTCGCGGGCCGCCGTGGTCAGGCCCTTGACGCGGAGGCTGCCGAAGCGCCGGAGACGTTCGCTGAGCTCCCGCTCGGCGGCCTCCGCGTCCCCCTGGTGCCGTGCCACCACGCGGTCGAACTCGGGGCCGAAGCGGCGCCGCAGGTCGTCGGTGGTCGTCTGGTTCAGCGGGCGGGCGAGCAGCAGCGCGGTCACGATCGCCACCGCAGCGCCCAGGATGGCCAGCATGCTTACGGACATGTGCCTGCCTTCCGCAGAGGATCCCTCACGCGAGGCTGTCGCTACTGCGAGTTACCAACCAGGGGGGTGAATAAACGCATTGGGTGACATTAGCCGGGGTGATTCACCTTTCCAGACGCGAGTGCCCGGTCAGACGCCCGCCGGGCCCCGCCGGGTGAAGCGGTGCCACCAGTGCCGCCGCCGGGGATGCACGGCCCGCCCGAGCCGGCGCCCCAGCAGCAGGTAGCCGAGGAGGGCGCCCGTCGTATTGAGGATCACGTCGTCGATGTCGAAGGTCCGCCCCGTCACGAAGGCGCCCTGGGCCAGCTCGACGAGCACCATGGTCACCGCCGTGACCACCGCGACCCGCACCAGGCCGCGAGCGCGCGGAAAGAGCACCGGGAGCAGCAGCCCGAACGGCACTCCCAGAAGGATGTTCCCGCCGATCTGCTTGACGGTGTCGCGGAAGGCGGGCTGGGCGAGATAGTCGCGAATGGAGGCACCGGGCTTGAAATTGCTGTGCGTCAGAGCCTCGGAGGCCGCCGATGGCTCCAGGGTCAGACGGGCGAGCACCACACCGAAGGCCACCATCGCGGCGAAGGCGACGAGCATGGTGAACGCCCGTGCCAGCGGCGGCAGCGGCGCTCTGCGCTCGTTCACCACCTCACCTTTCTCCCCTTCTGTTCCGCTTTCGTCGTGCCACACCTTGTATCGGTCTGTTCGTGCCATCACTACCTCCATGCGGGGCCGCTGGGCGCGCGCCGTGGCGCCGGTGTCCAACGCCGACGGGTTCCCCAGCCACGCGTCCCAAGCGCGGGCGGCCGGCCCCATCGGTGCGCAAGGCGCCTCCTCGCCCTCGAAAAGTGGTGCGACAATCTGCTCTGGAAGATGGCGGTGGAGGGGCCCGGGGCCGATGGCGGCGTGCCCGGCGCCCGGTGGGGAGGGACCGACGGTGGTGGAGTGGCGGTACGTCGCCAAGGGCGCGAGAGCGGTTCCCGAGCCCATGGCCACACCCTTCGTCTGGACGGCGGCCTCCTGGGGCGCCTTCGTACTGGTGAGCACGCTCGATCTGCTCGGCGCCCTCGACCGCACCGGCCTCGCCCTCGCCGCGCTTTCGCTGCTGGCCGCGGTCCTCGGCATGCTGGGCCGGTTCGCGGCGGCGCCGGGGACGGCGCTGCTGTGCTGGGCGTTGCTCAACGTCTTCGCCGCCCACCCCACCGGCGAGATCTCCTGGGCCGGACACCGGGACCCCGGCTGGATGGCCTGCTTGCTGGCGGCGGCCCTCATCGGCACGGCGACCGCCCGTGTGCTCTCCGCGCGCGCCGCCTACCGACGTATCACGCCGTACGACGGGGCAGCCTGACACCCC
>NZ_WMBF01000192.1:0-11534 GCF_019400875.1 Streptomyces anatolicus
GTGCCCCACCAGTTGCCCGGGGGCCGTTGCCAGGAGGTGAGCGGTCCGACGAGCCGGCCGTCGGCGGCGCCGAGCAGGGTGAGCAGGGCGGCCGCCCCGTCCGTCGTCCCCTTGAACATCGCGAGGTCCCGCCGTCCGTCGCCGTTGTAGTCGCCGGAGACGAGATGGCTGTGGGAGAACGTCCAGGTGCCCGGCGGGGCGCTCCACGGCACGGTGGGCACCTGGAAACCGCCGTCGCCGGTGGTCGCGAAACGGAACAGGGAGACGGCCCCGTCGTCGTACCCGTACATCGCGATCAACTCGTCACGGCCGTCACCGTCGTGGTCCCCGGCGGCCAGCTTCACCTGGCTGCCCCACCAGTTGCCGGGGGGCCGCTGCCAGGAGGTGAGCGGCGCGGTGAGGCCGCCGTCGGCGGTGCCGGTGAGGGTGAGCAGTTCGGCGGCGCCGTGCGCGGTGCCCTTGAAGAGCGCGATGTCCTGACGGCCGTCCGCGTCGAAGTCGCCCGTGGTGATACGGCTCTGGGCGAAGTCCCAGGTGCCCGCCGGTGCCCTCCAGGGGGTGGAGGGGACCTCGAAGGCGCCCTCGGGCGTGGTGCGGAAGCGGAAGAGGGTGACGCTGCCGTCGTGGTAGCCGTACAGGGCCATGGCCTCGTCGCGACCGTCACCGTCGTAGTCGCCCGCGGTCAACTGGACCTGGTCGCCCCACCAGTTGCCCGGCGGCCGCTCCCACGACTTGAACGGGGCCGCGTACCCGCCCTCAGCGGTGCCGAGCATCGTGAGCAGCGCGATGGAGCCGTCGCCGTGCCCGCGCAGCAGCGCCGCGTCCCTGCGGCCGTCGCCGTTGAAGTCCCCCGAGGTCATCCGGCTGTACTTGAAGTCCCAGGAACCGGCGGGGGAACTCCACGGCACGCTGGGGGTCTCGAAGCCGCCCGCGCTGTTCGTGGGAAAGCGGAACAGGGAGACGGACCCGTTGTCGTACCCGTACAGGGTGGACAGATCGTCACGCCGGATGTCGTTGCCGGTGCGATCGGGCCGTTGCTGGAAGGCGATCCCCTTCTGATTGGCGCACGTCGACAGCACGATGGGTGCGCCCCGGCGCTCGGCGGAGTTCTCCACCTCGAGGCAGCGCATGGGCGTGGTTGTCCGGGAGAGGATCCACGCGGAATCCGTACGGCTGTCGATCTCGAAGTCGACGCCCGGCGAGCCCGCGCATCCCCACTGTTCGACGCGCGGGGCCGAGGTACCGACAGCACCGCCCGTGCCGCCCGTGGGCGCGTCCGTCCGTACCGCCAGGCACTTGCCGCTGTGCGCGTTCACGATGTTGACGGCGCTCGTCGAGGCGGCCGAGGGCCGGATGAGCCAGCGCGCGCCGGGCTGGCCCTCGCAGTCCCACTGCCGGATCTTCGCCCCGTCGGCGCTGGAGGAGTTCTCCACCTCCATGCACCTGCCGCTGTGTACGTTGAGGAGGTTGACCGGAGCCTCCGCAGCGGAGGCAGCCGAGGCGGTACCGGGCGCCACCAGAACGGCCCCGACGGCCAGCACGGTGACGAGAAGCCACGCGAGCGGCCATCTGCGTACACGTACACGTACACGGATACTGCCACTGCGCATACGGACCACTCCCCGGGCGTCGGACCTGCCGGGCGGAGCCTCACAGGCCGCCCTGACGCCCTGCTGACACGCGGCCACACGGAAATTCATGCCGGATCGTCCAGCTCGCGCAGGAGGGTGCGGACATCGTCCACCTCCGGGTCGGGGGCGTGGATGTCGAGGTAGAGGGCGAGGGCCTGCCGCAACGCCTCCCTGGCCGGGGCGGCCGGTGCGCGCGGCGTGTTCGATGGTCGCCGTCAGCACCGGGTGCTCGTCCGCGAACCACGCGAGGGCCAGGTCGTGCGTGGCGAACTCCGCGGGCCGCGTGCCGTCTGCCGCCGCTGCCGGGCGGAGCGGGTCGCGGTGGGGGAGCAGGAGGCGGTCGGCCGCGTACGCCGTATGCGCGTAGTGATCGAGGACTCGGGTGAGCGCCGCGTCGGCTTCTTCGGCGTGCGCGGCGCTCTCCGCGAGCTCCAGGGCGTACGCATGCAGCAGGTCGTGGCAGGTGAAACGGCCGGGGACGCGCTCCCGGACGAGGTGGTAGGCCTGGAGACGGCGCAGCCGCGTACGGAGCCGGGCGAGCGGCAGAGCGGTGAGACCGGCGGCGACGGGAAGGGCGATGTCGGTGCCGGGTGCCTGGGCGAGCTGGCGGAAGACGCGGGCCGAATCGGGGTCCAGGGCACGGTAGGAGGAGGCGAGGACGGTACGTACGTCGCTGGTCGCCTCGCCGGTCTCCAGGGCGTCGAGCCGGGTCGCGGCGGAGCGCACTTCGGCGGCCAGCGCGGTCGGGTCGAGCATCGGGTTCGTGGTGACGCGGGCGGCGAGAACGCTGATGGCCAGCGGGAGCCCGGCGCAGAGCCGGATCAGCTCCGCCGCCGCGTCGGGTTCCGCGGCGATCCGGTCGGCGCCGAGATGCCGTACGAGCAGGTCGCGCGAGTCCGCGCCGTCGAGCGTGTCCAGGGTGAGCTGCCCGGCGCCGTGGGAGGCGGTGAGGCCGAGGAGCTGGTGGCGGCTGGTGACCAGGACCGCCGCCGCCCCGCGGTGAGGCTGCGGTACAGCGCGGCCTGGGCCTGCGGGGTGGTGGGAAGGGTCGAGGGATCGGCGCCAAGGGATTCGAGGAAGCCCCGCATGACCGTGTAGGGGTCCGCGGTTCGCCGGAGGGCGCGAACCCGCGGAGGTCGGTGTACAACTGCCCGTCGGGAAAGGCGTCTTGCTGCTCATGGGCCCAGCGCAGCGCCAGCCAGGTCTTGCCGACGCCGCCGGTGCCATAGACCGCGGCGATCAGCACGCTCTCGCCGTCCGGCTCGCCCTGAGGCGTCAGAAGCTTGTTCAACCGTACGAGTTCACTTTCACGGCCGGTGAAGAGGGGTGGCGGGGCGGGCAGTTGCCGGGGGACGACGCCTGCGGTGCTGCCGGTCTGCGGCGCCGCGAGCCGCGGATCCGCGACGAGGATTTGCTGGTAAAGCTCCTGCAGGGCGGGCGCGGGGTCGATGCCCAGCTCTTCGGCGAGCCGCCCCCGCAGGCTCTGATAGTGGTTGAGTGCGTCGGCGGGCCGTCCGCCGCGGTACAGGGCGAGCATGAGCTGACCGGCGACGCGTTCGTCCAGGGGCTGCTCCCGGGCACGCGTGGTGAGCCCGGGTAACAGCTCTCCGTGCAGCCCGCCCCGTAATCGGATGTCGACACTGTCCAACTCGGCCGACAGTCGCTCCCGCTCGAGTACTTACCGCAGATCGCAGAACCACGGGGTGTCCACAGTGGCGAACGCGTCCCCCCGCCACAGCGCGAGCGCCCTTCCCATGAGTACGGCCGCCCGCTCGTCGTCGGCCTGCCGGGCCTGGGCGACCAGGTCCCGGAACCGATGGAGATCCACCGTCGCCGGATCGGCCTCCAGCACATAACCGCCGGGTCGGCGCGCGATGACCACCTCCTTGGCGGCGGCGGAGGCCAGCGCCTGACGGAGGCGGGACAATTAGCCGTACAGCGTCCCCCTTGCCCCTCGCGGAGCCCGGTCGCCCCAGACGCGGTCGATCAGCTCGTCGACCGGGACCGTCCGGTTGGCGTCCACGAGCAGGGCGGCGAGCACGCATCGCTGCCGGGTGTGTCCCACCTCCACGACATGACCGTCGACGCGCGCCTCGATCGTGCCGAGCAAGCCGAATTCCACCGACATCCCCACCACCCTCCCGGCCGAGACCCTAGACGCGGTGCGACCACCCCCACCAGCCGGTTCAAGGACTCCATGGGGGCCCGTAGGGTGCCGTCCGCGCAGTTCGAGTGTGCCCCCGGGTCTGCCCGGCCGGACCTCGTCCGAAGGCGCCCGCCGTGTCTAGGCTCGCGCGGACGAGCCGACGGACGGGGCGAGCATGCGCGAGACACAGAGGGCCGCGGAGCGGCAGACGACGGCGCAGGACGCCGCCGGGCGCGGGCCGGCATGCCGCACGGGCCTGGCCGCGCTCCAGCAACGCGCGGGGAACGCGGCGGTGACGCACTGGCTGCAACGTCAGACAGGCGATCTGAAAGAGCCTTACGCCACGAGGCCCACCGAGCACCCCGAGTGGGGCCCGTACCAGGAGCTGACGGAGGCCGCGGGCATCCCCCAGTCCCAGGCCGACGCCGCCTGGCAGCTCCTGCTGGGCGGGGTCGACTCGCAGGGCGCGCTGAACGCCGAGGCCTTGGCGAAGACGAACGTACGCCAGGAGCAGCGGGACCTTCGCGCGTCGAACACGTGGTACCAGGAGTTCGTCAGGCTCATGACCGAACATCTGGAGATCAGGACGCCCACCATGGCCCTGTGGTCGGGCGGCATCGAGACCAGCGACTACGCGTACGGAAAAGGCCACACACCGCTGGAGCGGACCCGGATCGGCGGTGTGCTCAACGTCCTGAAGCTGCACCCGGACTGGAAGCTGAAGACACCGATGTGGAACGTCCTGTCCAAGGCCTTCGTGGCCCGCGCGACCGGCCCCGTCCACATCTTCATGCGCGCCTACGCCCCGGAGAGCGTCCTCATCTCGCAGGAGATCCCCCAACTACGGCTGGTGCAGGAGCTGAATCCGGACGTGAAACTGGTCTGGCACCCGGTGTACACCACGCCTGACGGGCGGTTGCGGGAGATCACGGCGGACTACCAGCTCGTCGACAACGCGGAGTACGGAGGGCGGGATATATGCGTGAGCGTCCTCATTCAATATCTGCGGAAGTTCCACGACGAGAGCAACGCCAAGGCCACCCCCGCACACGAGAACATGGAGAAGCTGATCGTCGCGAACGGCCACAAGGAGGGCGCCTGAGCCGACGGCGTTCGCCGTGAGGAGTACCCCGAAGTCCAGGCAGGGAAAGGGTAGTTATTCTGTCCCCCGCGATGATCAACAGAGGGGGAGAGACCTGGTGAACCACCATTCCATGCGGCTCAGGGGCTTGGCGGCGGTGGCCGCTCTCATACTGACGGCAGGGTGCGGGGGAGCGGAGGAAGACGGCAAGAGCGCGGCCCACGGCGGTGATGCGGGGAAGTCGGCCGTACCGAAGGGCCCCGCCATGCGCGAGGTGAAGGCACCGGTGCGCTTCTCGACGGGGCAGGCCGTCGCACTGCCCGATTCCGCGGGGGCCGGCAACGTCGCCATCGCGGGACTCCAGCACCCGCTGCCCGTCGCCCTGCACAAGGGCATGGTGGTCATCACCCGCCCCGACGGCATGGAGATCGCCAACGGGTACCGGGACGCCGAACCCTCGCTGATCACTCCGAAGCATGAACCCCTCACCACCATCGACGACTTGGGGGCGGTGGTCGGCTCGAACCCCGCACGGCGGCCGATCATCACGGAGCACGAGGGCAAGATCCTGGCGCTGAGCAGCTTGGTCGCCGACGTGCCGGGCTCCGGCACCACCAAGGGCCACCACGAGGTCGAACTCATCGCCGCGGAGCTGGACGCCGACGCGGGCAAGGCCGCCAAGGCCTGGTCGGCGCGGATCCCCCTCGCGGAGTTCGAGTACTCCCTGGACGTGGACGAGGAGGACACGGAGGTGGTCGGGGTCACCGGCGGGATCGCGGCCGTGTACGCGCAGGGGAAGCTGTTCGGCGTCGACCTCGGCAGTCACCGGAAGGTGTGGACGGCTCCGGGGACGTACGCCGATGGAGCCGTGTTGGCGGGCGGCAAGTTGGTGGCTCTGCGCGACCATGAGGGCGACGACCGGCGGCCCGTGGGCCTGGATCCGGCGGACGGCCGCCAGAAGTGGGTCATGGACGAGCTGGCGGCCGATGACCTGACCGCGGCGGGCCCCGGCACGGTCATCGTGGGCGGGTATCTGACAGGGGACGACGAGGGCGAGAAGGAGACTGCCCTGATCGACGCGGCCACCAGGAAGAAGATCCGGACCTTCGACGAGACCGCGCAGACCGGCGACTGCGCCTACGACGGCCGCTCCACGACCGTCTGCACCGGCGGGGACTCCGTGACCGCCTACGACCCCGGAACCGGCAAGGTGCGATGGGCACTGCCCGACAAGTCGGAGAACCGCGTCGCCCCCAAGGTCACCTTGGTGCGGGCGGGCCTGGTGTACGGGACCACGGAGAACGGCCCCGTCGTCCTGGACGCCACCACCGGGGCCGACAAGGAGGACAACCCCGGCATCGCGCCCTACTTCAGTGACGGATACGTCGGCATCGCGCTCGCGGAATCCGACAACACGGTGACGGCCTACCGCGTCGAGCGCTGAGCGGCGCCTGCCGAACGGCGGGGTCAGCGCACCGGGAAGCCGAACGTGTGGCCCTGCTCCTTGAGCCGGGGGAGGAGCCGGCGCAGGGCCGCGACGGTCTGGGTGCGGTCGCCGCCCGCGTCGTGGAAGAGGAGGGTCGGACCGTTGGACAGCTCCCGCTCCACGGTGGCGACGATGACGTCCGTGCCCGGACGCTCGAAGTCCTTGGTGTCCACGTTCCAGCCCAGCGGGCGCATGCCCCGGGAGGCGGCGAGCTTGCGGCTGTACGGGGTGAACGCCCCGCCGGGCGCCCGGTAGTACATCGGCCGTACGCCCCCGGACGCCTTGGTGATCATGCGTTCGGCGTCGAGTATCTGCCGCTTCTGATAGGCCTCGGAATTCTTGTCCATGGCGGTGTCGTGCGACACGGAGTGGTCGCACAGCCGGTGTCCGGCCGCGACCACCTTCTTCACGAGGTCGGGGTGGGCCTGTGCCTGCGTCCCCACCATGCAGAACGTGGCCTTCACCCCGTACTCCCGCAGTACGTCGAGTACTTGAGGGGTCCATACGGGGTCGGGGCCGTCGTCGATGGTGAGGTTGACGCCGCGCTTGCCCTCCTGGGAGGCGTGCGCGATGGTCGCCGCGACCGGCTTGACGTCACCGCCCGACGCGGCCGGTCCGGTGGCCTTCGGCGACGAGCCGCCCGCGGCACCGGCCTGCGCGGTCCATACCGATGCGCCGGTGGCGACCAATGTCACCCCGAGCGCCGCCCCCACCAACTTGCCGTACCAGCCCCGCCCACCGCTGTGCCGTGCCATGTCCGCCCCTCTCGCGCAGTCCCTCGCCCGGCAGGACGAGGCGGAGCGGCCAAGGGATGCGTCCGTTACCGATCACGGACAATTCCGGGAGCGTTCGCGGACAAACTCTCCTGGAGCGGCCGAGCTACGGAGCGGACGTCTTGGTGAGCACCAAGGACGGGGGCTCGTCCGGGGTACGGAACTCCACCGTTCCATCCCCGCTCGGGTAGAGCTGGACGCCGGTGACCTCGCGGAGTCCGCCGTCCTTGATGTCCAGCATGATGAAATCGCTCGACGAGCTGTCGACGTACTCCCACTGGCCGCTGAAGTCACCAGGTCTCGAGGAACCGTCTGTCGACACGGCGGTGGCCGAGAACGTCCCGTCGGAATCGAGCGCGATCTCGCTGCCGGTCTCCTTGTCGCGGTAAACGCCGGGCAGCTCGTCGGGGTCGACCGGGGCCGTACACCCTGAGGTCAGTACCGCGGAAGCGGTCAGCGCGGCGACAAGCCACCGTCGACCTGTCCCCCCGGCTATCCCCGCTATCCCCCCGATCATCACGGCCTCAGCATAACGGCAGCACCTTCGATCGAAGAGTGTCCGCCTGTCCACACCGCGCCGAAGCGGGTACACGGAGAGGTGCACGGTCCGCTCGCCAACCTCGTCATAGGAGAAGAGACATGCCAGGAATGCTGACGAAGCTCAAGGATTTCGTCCGGAGCCCGCAGGGCCGGCGCACCGTTGACCAGGCCCGTCGTGCCTCCGCCGACCCGCGGCGACGGGCCCAGGCCCAGCGGCTCCTCGGCAGGCTGCGCCGCCGCTGACGGCAGCCGGGCGGCGGCCGGGGCCTGCGTGAGGCAACCCGGGGTACTGGAGACCAGCCCGACGGTCCTATATTCATACAAACAATTCACGCGCGGCCCTGCTGCGATGAACACGGGGTAGGACCGCAGTGAGCGAAGCCGACGGCACTGGACCCGCCCGGACCGAGTCCCGCGCCGCCCGCAAGGCGCGCGAGAAGGCGCGTAAGCGCAAGCGGATGGCCGTGGCCGCGGCCGTGCTCGGCCTCGGCGGGGTGGCCACCACGTGTGTGCTCGCCCTCGCGGACTCCTCCGGAAGCCGGAGCGAGGGCCGGCACACCGCGTCCACATCTTCGGGCAGCGCGGCCCAGAAGGCGCGTGCCGCCAAGCGCGCGAAGAAGAGCGAGGAGAAGTGGGACGGCAAGGTCCGGGTGCTGGGCGACGGCTCCACCTCGTACACCGGACCGCAGCGCGGACAGCTCAAGCCCAAGAAGCTGAAGCCCGGCGAGAAGCCGCCGCAGTTCGTGGTCTTCTCCTGGGACGGCGCGCTGGAGGGCGACGACCGCCGCTTCTCCCACTTCCGCCAGGTGGCGCGGGAGAGCAACGCCCACATGACCTTCTTCCTCACCGGCATCTACCTACTGCCGGAGAGCAAGAAGTCGCTCTACCGCCCGCCGCAGCACAACCCGGGCTCGGCCGCCATCTCCTATCCGACCGTCCCGCACATCCAGACCACGCTGGAGCAACTGCGCGGCGCCTGGAAGGACGGCAACGAGATCGGTTCCCACTTCAACGGGCACTTCTGCGGCCCCAAGGGCGGCGGTGACTGGAGTCCCAAGGAGTGGAAGAGCGAGATCGAGCAGACGTACGCGTTCATGAAGAAGTGGAAGACCAACACCGGCTTCACCCAGGAGGCGCCGCTGCCCTTCGACCCGGACCGCGAAGTGGTCGGTGGCCGCGCGCCCTGCCTGGAGGGGCAGAAGAACCTCCTCGCCGCGATCAAGCCGTTCGGCTGGCGCTACGACGCCAGTTCCTCGGGGGACTTCCAGATATGGCCGTCCAAGGTCGACGATATATGGAACTTCCCCCTGCAACTCCTGCCCATGGAGGGCAAAGAGGTGCAAGTCCTCTCCATGGACTTCAACTTCCTCTACCACCAGTCCGGCGACAGCACCCAGGGTGACCCGGCGAAGTTCCCGGCCTGGGAGGCGCAGGTCCGCAACTCGTACATGAACGGCTTCAACCGCGTCTACAACGGCAGCCGTGCCCCGATGTTCGTCGGCAACCACTTCGAGGACTGGAACGGCGGGATCTACATGAACGCCGTCGAGGACGTGATGCGAGAGGTGTGCCCGCGCAAGGGCGTCCGCTGCGTCTCGTTCCGGGAGCTGGCGGACTGGCTCGACGCCCAGGACCCGAAGGTCCTGGCCCGGCTGCGCCTGCTCGACCCCGCGCAGGCGCCGGACTGGAAGTCGCTCGTCAAGTAGCGCGGCCGGGCCTCCGCGCCTACTTGACCGCCTTGATGTAGTCGGCCCACAACCCCACCGCCCGCTCGCTGCCGAGCGTTCCGGGAGCGTCACCGCCCAGCCCCTTCAGCGGCAGCGGCACCAGGTCCTTGAGCGACATGCGGTAGACCACCACGGCCGTGGTCTCGTCCTCGGTGCCTCCCACGAACCAGCCCGCCGTGTTCGCGGTGGTCGTCCCCGTCTTGCCCACGGCACCGGCGTGCGCCCCGGCCGCCGCCTTGGCCGACCCGTCGGTCATGGTGGTCCGCAGCGCGTCCGTGACCGCCCGGGCGGTCTTCTCCGACACCGCCCGGGAGGGCTTCGGCCCGACGAGCGGCACCGCGTCCCCGGCCCGTCTGACCGAGCGCACCGAGTAGGGGTCGGTGTGCATGCCGTCGGCGGCGAAGGTCTGGTAGGCGCCGGCCATCCGGATGGCGCTGGGCGTCGAGTTCTCCCCGAGCGCGAACGCGGGGATCCGCTCCCCGAGACTCGATTCGAGCAGCCCCGCCCGCAGGGCGTACTTCTCCACCCGGTCGAGGCCGACATCGAGACCGAGCTGGAGCATGGGCGTGTTGACGGAGTCGGCGACGGCCTGCCGCAAGGTCACGTTGCCCCAGTCCCGGCCGCCTTCGTTGCGTCCCTTCACCACCTTGCCGCTGCGGTCCCAGTACGGCCCCTCCGGCGTCCGTACGGCGATCCGGTCGTCGCCGTCGTAGACGCTGGCCGGGGAGACGGGTGTGCGGCCCCCCTCACGGGTGCGCTGCACACCGTCCTCGAGCGCGGCGGCGTAGACGAAGGGGGTGAAGACCGAACCGGCCGGAATGGTCGTCGCGTTCGACTGGTTGAACCCCTGCTTCAAGAAGTCGTGGCCGCCGTACACGGCCAGCAGCCGGCCGTCCCGGCCGACGCTCGCCGCGCCGATCCTGGCGTGCTTGTCCGTCCCCGGCCGCCGCTTCGCGTCGAAGTCCTTGTCGACCTTCCGGACGGCCGCGGTCAGGGCCTTCGTGCGCTTCCGGTCGAAGGTCGTACGGATCTGGTAGCCGCCGAGGTCATAGTCGGCGGTCTTGATGTGCCCGGCCTTCATCGCGTGCCGCTTGGCCAGCTCCACCAGATAACCGGTCTGCGCGCCGGGGGTGGTGCCGCCGGACCCCGGCTTCGTGGGCTCCGGGAACTTCTTGTACGTGGCGCGCTCGGCCCGCGTGAGATGGCCGGTCGAGACCATGCGGTCCAGGATCCAGTTCCACCGCTCGACGGCCCGCGCGCGGTTCTCCTCGCCGAGGGCCGGGTCGTAGAGCCCGGCGCCCTTGAGGAGCGAGGCCAGGAAGGCGCCCTCGCTGGGGTTGAGCCGCGAGACGTCCTTGCCGTAGTAGGCGTGCGAGGCGCGCTGGATGCCGTAGGTGCCGCGGCCGAACCAGCTCGTGTTCAGGTAGTCCTGGAAGATCTTGTCCTTGCTCGTGTGGTTATCCAGCTTCACGGCGAGCAGGGCTTCGGTGAACTTCCGGGAGAACGTGCGGTCCTGGCTGAGATAGACGTTCTTCACGTACTGCTGGGTGATGGTCGATCCGCCCTGGGTCTCCCCGCCGGTGACCGCGGCGGTCGCGGCACGCAGGAAACCGGTCGGCGAGACCCCGGAATCCGAGTAGAAGCTCGCGTTCTCGGCCGCGAGGACGGCCCCTCGGACCTTCGGCGGCACCTTGTCCAGCGGTATCTCCTGCCGGATGACCCAGCCGGTGCGGGCCATGACGGTGCCGTCGGACCAGTAGTAGACGTTGTCCTGTTGCGTGGCGAACGAGTTGAGGTCGTCCGGTATGTCCGTGGCGGCGTACGCGATCGCGACGGTGCCGGTCAAGCCGAGGACCACGTACAGGAAGGCGCCCAGCCACTGGCGCCACGAGGGTATCCACCGCCGCCATCCGCTACGGCCCGGCCGGGGGTACGCCGGACGCAGCCGCCGCAGCTGCCCGCGCTGAACCTGCCTGGCATCGCGGTCACGCCGCCGACGGGGCAGGGCGAACTGCGGCGCGACACCATCGATGGCGTGGCCTACAGCGGGCTGCGATACACCTACCTGCTCAGCCCGACGGCGGCCGGCACCGTGCAGGTGCCGGCGCTGGCGGTGACCGCGCAGGTCGGACCGCCCAACGACATCGCAT
>NZ_WMBF01000193.1:0-11516 GCF_019400875.1 Streptomyces anatolicus
GGGGCCGGGTGGGGGCCATCGCCTCGGCGGCCTTGACCGCCTTGGTCATCACCGCGAGCTCGGCCGAGGCGGTGCTGCGGCGGATGTGGCTGAACTCGTAGCGTTCCTCGGCCCGGGCGTGTGCCTGGACGTCCTTGCGCAGCTTGAGCAGCTGGGGCATGAACTTCGGGTCGTCGGTGTCCAGTGCGTCGAGGGCGGACAGCGTCTCCTTGGCCGCCTTCTCCTCGGCGAGGCGTTCCTCGACGACCTGCTCGCCGCCGGGGAGTGCGCGCCGGGCGAACGGGTGGACGACCTCCTCCTCGGCGGTCTCGTGCACGGCCAGCAACCGCACAAGGCGGCGGAACGC
Source organism: Streptomyces anatolicus (assembly GCF_019400875.1). NCBI lineage: Bacteria > Bacillati > Actinomycetota > Actinomycetes > Kitasatosporales > Streptomycetaceae > Streptomyces > Streptomyces anatolicus. Next base: position 347 of record NZ_WMBF01000193.1, read on the forward strand.
GTCCCCGCGCTCCTCGCCCTTGGTGGCCTCGACCTCGTCGAAGAGGTTGCGGATGTCGCCGTGCTGGCGCATCAGCAGGGAGACGACGTCGTCGTCCTTGGCCATGTCGTCCCCGGCGTGCGGGGTCTTCAGCTCGGACATCTCGGCCTCCCTCACTTCTCGCGCTGGGCGGGGTCGGGGTGGTCGCCCTCGCTCTGCACGCGGTACTCGCGGCCGAACATGGCGTCGTGCTCGGTCATCACCCGGTCGCTCGGGGGCGCCTCGCCGCCGTGGATCCGCTCCTGCATCTGCTCGAACCCCTCATGGGCCTCACGCACATAGCCGGCGCCCAGAGTGGTCAGGTCCATCTGCGTGTCGAGCAGTTCACGCAGGTACCCCTTGTTCGGCTCGAAGGTGAGTACGTCGGGCAGCTGGGGCGCGAGAACCGAGGCGGGGTCGCGGCCGTCGTGCCGGCGCATCAGGTCGCAGGCGGCGTGCAGGTGCTCCAGCTCCATGTTCAGGTGCAGCTCCCAGATCGCCTTCACCTTGGGGTCGCTCTCCTGCTCCATGAAGGAGTAGTACAGGTAGCACTCGTTGTACTCGTGGTTGACCAGCTGCTCCCACCACGTCTCGCCCGGGTCGACCAGCGACTCGTAGTGAGTAACGTGCTCCTCCTCGATCAGCCCGATCTCCTGGTACAGCTGGCGGGCGATCGGCTCCATGTACGTGGGGCCGGTGTTCATGTAGAAGTTCATGGTCTGCTGCTCGGCCGACAGGATCGTCAGCGCGTGCAGCTTCGACAGCGGACTCGTCTCGTCCTTGGCGTACGCGTCGCGGACGTTGTCGACCGGGTCACGGTGGTGGAACCTGGTCGGCCGCCCGGGCATGACCTCGGTCAGGCCGTCGACGATCGACTCCGCCTTGCGGTGCTCGATCATCTCGTACAGGTTCGCGTACCGGTACAGATGGTCGAAGTCCTCGAGCACACCGAACTCGTACGCCTGCTTCAGGTACGGGTCCGGCTCCATCCGCGCCACCCATGCCGTCAGGTCCACCGCGACCTGCTCGTAGGCGATGGTCGTCTCGAGGACCGACGACACCCCCGGAAGCAGCCAGTTCACGACCTTCTGCTGCTGCGCCTCCAGGTAGCGGACCCGCGCCAGCTGGCGTTTCACCTCGGGGTCGACCGTGTTCCGGGCCAGCTGGTGGCTGAAGAGGATCGCCTCGACCTCGATGCCGTTCATCGTGATGATCCGGCAGCGGGTGTACGGGTCGCAGTGGTCCGGGTCGATCGGATCCACGTTCAGCTCACGCCAGCTGCGCAATTGGCGGTCGAGCGGGATGCCCCGCTGTTCCAATGGATTGAACGTCATGGCGTTGCCTCCTGGGGGGCGGGACGAGCGGGGCTCGTGCGCGGCCCAGGTACCCCGTTTCAGGCGACGAGCACGGACCAGCTCCTCAGTCTGTTCACCGTGAGTGCTATTGAGCCACCGCTCAGGGCCGGGGGCGGTGGGGTTCCCCCCGACGGACCAACGGGCGCGCCGCATGCTGATCACTGGTGACTGATCACTGATCACCGCGCGCTCGTGTGGGTACAAGGAGCCCATGCCGGAAGTGGTGCAAGCAGGTGGATGGGGATTGCTGGCGGGCTGCGCCCTGCTGCTGGGAGCGGCGTGCGGTTATGCGCTGCGGGTGCCGCAGAAGGTCATCGCCTGGGTGATGGCCTTCGGCGCGGGCGTGCTGCTGTCCGCGGTCTCGTTCGAGCTGGTCGGTGAGGCCTACGAGCAGGATGGCCTCGGCCCGGCGGCCCTGGGAGCGCTGGGCGGGGCGGTGGCCTACACGCTGGGCAACATGTGGCTGGCCCGCCGTGGCGCCCGCCACCGCAAACGCTCGGGCCACCACGGGGACGAGTCGCAGCCTTCGGAGCAGGCACAGAGCGGGTCGGGCCTGGCGCTGGCCCTCGGCGCCCTGCTGGACGGCGTGCCCGAGTCGGCGGTGATCGGCGTCAGCATGCTCGAAGGCGGTGCGGTCAGCATGGTCACGGTGGCGGCGGTGTTCATCAGCAACATCCCGGAGGGACTGTCGAGCGCGGCCGGAATGAAGCGGGCCGGGCGCGGTAAGGCCTACGTCTTCGGCGTCTGGGGCGCGATCGCCGCGGCCAGCGCGGTCTCCGCGGTGCTCGGTTACACCGTGGTCGGCGGGCTGCCGGTGGCGGTGGTCGCCGGGGTCACGGCGGTGGCGGCGGGGGCGATCCTGGCGATGGTGGCGGACACGATGATCCCGGAGGCGTTCCGGGAGGCCCCCATGGCGATCGGCCTGGTCACGGTCAGCGGCTTCCTGGTGTCGTTCGCGCTGTCGCATGCGTGAGGTGGGGCGCCGGGGGATCGCTCCCCGGGCGCGGGGCTGGGTCCCGTATCCAACCCGCGCTGGTACGCGTTGGCGGTGCATGAACCGTATGCACGTCAGTAGTGCGCTGGCTCTGCTCACCGCAACCGGCAGCGCCCTCGGCATCGCCGCACCCGCAAGCGCGACCTCCGTCATCGGCTTCGGCAACGCCGCCTTCGACAACGCCTGCGCCGCCCTCGGCGGCCCCAGCGCCAGCGGTGCCACGACACAGCACAGCGGCATCCTCACCGGCCTCGGCGCCGCCGTGCCCGCCGGCAGCGCAGGCAACCAGTGCGGCACCCTGGGACTGCCGACGAGCCTCCATGAGATGGGCGGGGTGGATGTGATCGGCACGGTGACGGGCGGGGAGGTCTAGCCACACGGTGGCGAGGGTCACCTCCCCCACTCTGACACCGCCCCGGATCACTGGGTACCGGTGAACGCCCCTTTCGTTTCAGGCGTGGGTGACCGCACCGCGGATTTGATCAACCTCGACCCGCAAGGCACCGAGACCGACTCGACGTGTGTGGTCCGCTGCTCCAGACCGGGCTGGTCCGCCCCGTAGACGTCTTCGCTCACGACCTGATCGAGACGGGTTAACGGCGTGCCAGGTGGCCACGAAGACTCCTCGCCCCACGGGCAGAGGAAGATCGATCGCATGAAAGCATTTGCATCCTGAGCATCGCCAGATGCCCCGAGATGCCGACGCCTCATCTGGAGTCAGAAGTGAACCGCCATTTCCTGCCCGTTGCGGTCGCGATCGCCGCAAGCACTGCACTCTTGCTGACCGGATGCGGCTCTGGCGGTAGTGACGACGGCTCGTCCGACAAGATCAAGGGTGCCGGAGGCGGAGACAAGGACACCTCGACCTCCGCCAGCCCGTCGGCGAAGCCGGATGGAGCCAACCGGCCGCAAATCAAGCTGCCGCCCACGTTCCAGGTGGAGTTCGCCGGCTGGACGAACAGTGATCCAAAGCTGCAGGCCATCATGGATGACGGGAAGCAGCAGCTCCTCGCCTCCTACGCGGCCATTGCCGAGGGCAATCCTGAAACGGCGCCGATGGCGTTCTACAACACGGGCGAGGCTCTGGCCACAGGCAAGAAGTGGATCAGCGGCTTCGCCGACGAGGACTTGACCATCATCGGCAAGACACGGACATACAAGCCGCAGGCGCGGATCAGCCCGGACGGCTCGGGCACCTTGTTCTACTGCTCGGACGAGAGCAAGGCATCAACGCAGAACCGTAAGACCAAGAAGGTCACCGGGACCCCGGCCGACAAGGCGCAGGTGCTGTACCGGACCAAGCTGCGCAAAACCAGCCAGGGCGTATGGCAGACCACGTTCGTGGCGACCACCCAAGGTGGGTGCCAGTGATGAGGCGGAGCAGTACCAGGGCGATCCTGAGCGCGACCGCCACAGTCCTCATGCTGTCCTTGGCGACGGCGCAGCCGGTGGCCGCGATCGGAGGTGATGGCGGCCGGAACCCCTCCAAGCCCGGTCACGCCGGAGGGGGAGCCTCAGGGAAAGAACTCTATGCGCAAGTAGGCCAATCCAGGATCGTCGTCAAACAGTCCGGTGGCGGTACGGCCAAGCCTTCCACCGGCGCGCTCGCCCCGGTGGACCCCGACTGGCGGCCCCCGGCGTGCTGGTACGAGCCGGTGGCCACGCCCGAACAGCTCAAGGACGCGGTCGAGGACATGAAGGGCACGAGCAAGTTGCTGCCCGTGAACTCCCAGCGCAGGTGGTCCGAGGAGTTGCTCGTCGACACGTATGACAAGGGCGAGCAGACCTTCTCCTCCGAGGCCACCAAGAACTACAACATCGGGAAGCGGGGGATGTTCTGGCGGGACGTGGTCCGCACGGGACATGAGGACGACATCGAGGCGATGGACTGCTCACGGACCATGTTCTGGCAGAACGCCGACACCGTTCCCGACGACCCGAACGCACCCACCCCCGAGGTGCTGGCCGCCTACGCCTACGACAAGATCCGCGTCCCGGACACGAAGGTCGAGCTGAAGCCGCAGGGCGAGTCGACAGTGAATCTGCCCACCTGGGTGTGGCTGGACAAGGCCGTCTTCAAAGACGTCGAGGTGCGCGCCGAGCTGCCGAACACCCCCTTGTACGCGGTGACGACCGCGAAGCCGGTGGCACTGCACTTGGAGCCGGGCACCGACGATGCGAAGACGCTTCCGGCCTCCGGTGACTGTCCGGTCAATGAGGACGGCTCCATCGGCACCCCGTACACCAAGGGCTCCTCCCAGCAGGACCCGCCGTGCGGTGTCACCTACCTCCGCGCCACGGGCGGAGAGCCGTACCAGCTGAATGTCTCCGTCACCTGGGAGATCTCCTGGAAGGGCACCGGGGGAGCCAAGGGTCGCCTGCCCAACGGCACCTTCGAGACCACCCAGGACATCAACGTTCGGGAAATCCAGTCCATCAACCGCTGACCGCCGCCGACGGACTGGTCGGCCGGTCGGCACAGCACACGCACAACCATTTCAACCAACGGGGGGCGGACACGTATGTCGGATCTGAAGAAGGATGCGGAGGCCCTGCACAAGGCGGCTTCTGCGCTGGGCAAGGCGGAGGATCACACCCGTAAGCCGTTGCATGACTTCAAGGCCGCTTCGCATGACCTGTCCGCGTTCGGGGTGCTGGGTTCGCTGATGAGTGCCAAGGACGACATCCAGGACGGCATGGACACCATCGCCAAGCTCACCAAGGACCTGCACAAGGAGTGGGAGGCGGAGGCGAAGTTCATGGACGACGTCTCCGACGCCTTCGACCTGCTGGATGTCCTGTTGTCCGCCGCGGCTCGCGCCAAGAAGGGCTGAGCCGTACATGGGTTTCGACATCATCCCCGGCGACGCCGAGTTCGAAATTGACGCCGGGGACCTCAATCCCCTGCACTGGATCAACAAGGCCAATCACGCCTTCGGCAACACCCTCGCCAGCGGGCTGGAGTTTTTGGGCATCACCGACCCCGCCGTCGATCCCGACGGCGTCCGCGAGATCGCCAAGCAGTGGCGGGCCCTGGCCAAGGGGCTGGACGCCGCGGCCCGCGATGCCGAGACGGCCCTGAAGGACCTGGAGTGGGAGGGCAAGGCTGCCAAGGCTCTTCACAAGCGGGCCAAGACCGCCCGTACCCAGGCCACCGAGATGGCCGACTCGCTGCGCAAGGGCGCCAAGGCGCTGGATGACTTCGCCGACGAGGCCCACGCACTGCTGACCGAGATCGGTGTGCTCCTCGCCGAGATCGCGGAGTTCGAGATCGCGAGCCTGGCCCTGTCGGTGCTGACCGGCGGCCTCTCCGTGATCGCCGGGAACCTCGCGGCCGGCGCGCGGGCCGTGAAGGTCGTGGGGTTGATCGCCCGGATCGAGAAGTCCGGGTCCCGTATGGCCCGGGTCATTCGCACTGTCATGGAGGCGATCCGTGGTCTGGAGCGGGCGCTGAAGGCCCTCGGGGAGATCAAGACGATCGCCAAAGCTGGCAAACTCGCGGGCGAGGGCATGAAGTTCTCCGCCTTCGACGCCGCCCTGCGGGATCCCGGCGTCTTCAAGGACCCGGGCAGACTGGCGGAGCTGCTGGCCACCGGTGCCGCCTTCGGCGTCGGCGCCGGGGCGCTGGGCAAGGCCCTTGGCAAAGGCCTCGGCAAACTCAAGCCCAGCGAACTCGCCAAAGTCAGCAAGGCACTGAAGCTGGACGGCTCCGGTCTGTCGCGACTGAGGCTGCGCCCATCCGAGTGGGAGAAGCTGCCCGCATCGATCCGGTCCATGTTCAAGAAGTGCGACCGTGACCCGATCGATGTCGCCACCGGCGACATGCTGCTGCCCCAGACTGATGTCGAACTGCCCGGCACCCTTCCCCTTGTACTGGAACGGACCCACCTGTCGTCGTACCGGTGGGGCGGCTGGTTCGGTCCTACTTGGGCCTCCACCCTCGACCTGCGCCTCCAAGCCGATGACGACGGCATCGTCTACGCGGCAGCCGACGGCGCACGACTGGTCTACCCGTACCCTGCCCCCGGAGCCACCGACGCCGTCTATCCAGAGACCGGACCGCGAATACCCCTGGCCTGGGACGACGAGGTCGACGGCGCACTGCGCATCACCGACCCCGACAGCGGGCTGGCCCACACCTTCCACACTCCACGGCCCACCGACCACAGCGACGCTGTCGACTTGCCCCTGCAGCACATTCAGGACCGCAATGGCCAGCGCATCACCCTCCACTACGCGGCCGATGGCACCCCTGTGGAGGTAGCGCACTCCGGCGGCTACCGCATTGCCATCGACCGCCACCCCGGCCTGCCTCGCATCAGCGCCCTGCGCCTGCTCGACCCCGAGCGCCCGGAGAGCCCCGGCACAGTGCTCGTCTCCTACGACTACAGCGAGGACGGGCACCTCACAGAGGTCACCAACTCCTCCGGTCTACCTCTTCGGTTCACCCACGACTCCGAGGGCCGTATCACCTCGTGGATTGACCGCAACAACAGCGCGTATCAATACAGTTACGACGCGCACGGCCGAGTCGTTCGTACTGAGGGCAGCGCCGGCCACCTCTCGGGAACGCTCAGCTATGGCGACGCCTCCCGTACGACCACGGTCACCAACTCCCTGGGCCACACCACACGATATGAACACAACGAGGCTCTGCGTCTCGTCAGAGAGACTGACCCGCTTGGCCACACAACTGTCCAGGAATGGGATGCCGAGCACCGACTGATCGCCGTCACCGACGCCCTGGGCCACACCACACGCTACGCCTACGACGAGCAAGGCCGCGTCACATCCGTGTGCCTTCCCGACGGCCGCCGAGCCGACGCGGAGTACAACGGGTTCGGTCTGCCGACCACCATCACCGAGCCCGACGGCTCGCAGTGGAGCCAGGAATACGACGAGCGGGGCAACCGCACTCGACTCACCGATCCGGCCGGTGCCACCACTCACTACACCCATGCCTCCGACGGCCACCTCACGGCTATCACCGATGCGTTGGGCGACACCGTGCGGGTGCGCTGCAACCCCGCAGGGCTGCCCATCGAAGTCACCGATCCGCTCGGGGCGCGTACTGCCTACGAACGGGATCGTTACGGACGCCCGGTGACCCTCACCGACCCCCTAGGGGCTGTGACCCACCTCGCCTGGACGGTGGAGGGCAGGTTGGCGCGCCTCACCACTCCAGACGGTGCCAGCGAATCTTGGGAGTACGACGGCGAGGGCAACTGCACCAGGCACACAGACGCGCTGGGGAACGTTTCTGGCTACAAGTACACCCACTTCGATCTCCTCTCGGCACGCACCGGCCCAGACGGAGTCCGACATACCTTCACTTACGACACCGAACTTCGTCTGACCCAGGTCACGAACTCCCGTGGCGAGACCTGGCGCTACGCCTTCGACCCTGCGGGTCGGCTCGTCTCCGAGACAGACTTCGACGACCGCATACTCACTTACACCCACGACGCCGCGGGACGGCTCACTTCCCGCACTACGGCAACCGGACAGACGGTCCGCTATGAGCTCGACTCCATGGGCCGCACCTTGGCCAAGGACGCGGCCGGCGCCGTGACCACCTACTCCTACGATGCGGCAGGCCGTTTGACGCAAGCCGCCGGCCCCGAGGTAGTGCTGACCCTCCGCCACGATGCGGTCGGACGTCTGGTGTCCGAGACGGTCAACGACCGCGCCACCACCTACACCTACGATCTACTGGGCCGCCCCACTTCGCGCACCACCCCCATGGGCGTGACCAGCACCTACACCTACGACGCAGGCGGCCACCGCACCCAACTCAACCTAGGCGGCCGCAGCCTGACCTTTGAACACGATCCGGCGGGCAACGAATTGGCGCGGCACTTCGGCCGCAAGCTCACCCTGACCAGTGCCTTCGACCCCCTGGGACGGCTGCGTAGCCAGACAGTCACTGATGCCCGACGCGGCTCAATTCAGAAGAGGGCCTACACCTACCGCGCCGACGGCGCTCTCGTGGAACTCGATGACCAGCTCAACGGGCCCCGTCGGTTTGAGTTGGCCGCTACCGGACGTGTGACCGCGGTCCAAGCTGCCGACTGGACCGAGAGCTACGCCTACGACGAGACGGGCAACCAGGTGTACGCCTCATGGCCGGACACTCACCCGGGCTATGAGGCCACCGGTTCGCGTACGTACAGCGGTACACGGCTCACCCACGCCGGCAGGGTCCGCTATGAACACGACGCGGCCGGACGCGTCACTCTGCGCCAACGCCACCGCCTCTCCCGCAAGCCCGACACCTGGCGCTACACCTGGGATGCCGAAGATCGCTTGCGCCAGGTAGACACCCCCGACGGCACCCTGTGGCGCTATTCCTATGACCCTCTCGGACGCCGCGCTGCAAAACAACGCCTGACGGCCACCGGCGAAACGATTCTGGAACAGACCGACTTCACATGGGACGGGCCAATTCTGTGTGAGCAGACCACCCGTTCGTATGGCCTTCCCAACCTGGTCACCCTCACATGGGATCACGACGGCCTGAGCCCGATCACCCAGTCCGAACGGGTCGCTGTCGCCGATGCCCCCCAAGACGAGGTCGACTCACGCTTTTTCGCCATCGTCAGTGATCTCGTCGGTGCGCCCTGCGAACTCATCGACGAAGAAGGAAGCGTCGCTTGGCGCTCCCGCAGCACCCTGTGGGGAACGACGGCATGGGCGACGGACAGCGATGCATACACGCCTCTGCGTTTCCCTGGCCAGTACTACGACGCGGAGACTGGTCTCCACTACAACTACTTTCGCTACTATGACCCCGAAACCGCCCGCTATCTCACCAGTGACCCGCTCGGACTGGAGCCCGCACCAAATCCATCCGCCTATGTGGACAACCCGCACATAGCTGGTGACCCGCTGGGGCTTTCTCCGTGCATGATCGGGTCCAGGAAGAGTTCCACGCAGCTCCGAAATGCCCCAGGGTCGGTAACGGGAGGTAGTCGGCTTCCTGACGTGAACGGTAGATGGCTCAGGGGATCGGAAGGAAATGCTGGGCGCATCCCTGGGCAGGTGGCGAGAGGGCTGCAAGGGCGACAGTTCAAAAGCTTCAATGATTTCCGGTCGGCGTTTTGGGAGGAGGTGTCCAAGCATCCTGACATCGCCAAGCAATTCTCCAAGTCCGGGCAGACGGCAATGGCGGGCGGCAAGTCCCCCTTTGTCCTCGCGGCCCAGGCGGAGCCCGGCCAGTACCGGTACGTCCTGCACCACTTGCAACCCATCCAGCGTGGTGGCGGCGTCTATGACCTTGATAACCTTGTCGTTATAACCCCGCGCTACCACAAAGAAATACTCGACCGCGGCTACCATTTCGGTAAATGAAGCTGCCGCTGAAAGGATGTCCCAAGTGCCCCGCGAGACTCGCGCAGAACTCATTGAGATTGTGCAAATGCTTATTGACGCGTCTCTTTCGGAGGTGGAGGAGGATGCATTGCTGGAGGAATTGAAGGCGAGTGTCCCACATCCGCGCGTATCTGACCTGATCTTCCACCAGGATCCCCCGCTGACAGCGGAGGAAGTAGTCGACCAGGCATTGGCCTACCGGCCCATCGAACTGTAAGGGCATAACAGAACGCTGCTCCTCCTATTCCTCCCCCATCCGTCCCTCGGAGATGTGGACGGGTACCAGGTCGGTAACCCCCTGGCCGTATGGCAGGCGGGAGCCCCGGTAAGTGGGCGGCTTTGATCATCCAGTGCACGAGGGTCTGCGGGGTGTTGGTGCGATGCACCCAGATCGGCCCTCACGACTCCGGGAAGAGAGGTGCTGCCCGCCGCTGTCGAAGAGAGATACGACGCTCTGAGCAGGAGGCGCGGCCGCACCCCCATGCCCGAGCCAGTACGCACGGAATTGCCGAGGGGTGGTTGCCCGACTGCGTCGTGACGTTGGCGCGGTACCCGTGATCAGCTGCGGACTTCGGCGCTGTTGTCGGTGACCGCTCGAAACAGCTCGCGAGCCCGCTCGCAGAGCTGCTCCACCTCCGTGATGTCCGGCTCGTCACCGTCCGCCAGCATCCGGGCCTGGAGCTGCTCGGAGCGCAGACCGCCGTAGCGGCCCGCACCTCAGCGGTCACCGGCTGGACCGCGATGTGCAGGTGCTTGCGCGCGTCGCGGCCGTGTGACCACATCACCCCGTCACATCCACGCGCATCAGCGTATGCAGAGCCCACAGCGACGATGTGCGTACGCGGCGGTGCGCGATTCCCAGGCCCCCAGCCGTTCCGCCCTGGGCGATCTGCTGGACCACTACATCGACGGCGAGACTTCCATCGGCTGAGGCACTGCCGGAGCCGCCCACGCTCCCGTTTTAGCCGCCAACCAGGAGCGCCCGCGTGAGCGAGCAGTCCGACAAGCTGCTCCCCAGACCGTGGTCTGCGCAGCCGGCGTCGGCCGGCTGATTACGGCAGCGCACGAGCCGCACTGGGATGTCGGCGTCGTCACCACTCCACAAGAGGTCGGCTCGCTTGATGCGGAGGCAGTGGAGACCCAGACCCGCCGCCCGATCCGCTCGGCCTGGCGGTCACCCGGGGAGCAGCGCCCGCGTCGAGCTGCGAATGCGAAGGCCCTCCCGTCTGTCGGACGGAAGGGCCTCTCGCCAGGTATTTCTCTGTGCCCCCGGCAGGATTCGAACCTGCGACACCCGCTTTAGGAGAGCGGTGCTCTATCCCCTGAGCTACGAAGGCGAGGTGGTGGCGTCGGTCCGTGGGGACTGGGTCACCGCCGTCAGTGTAGCGGGTGGTCGTTTCAGGGTTTGGGGGTTGGGGGGTTGGTCCTGGGG
>NZ_WMBF01000194.1:0-11509 GCF_019400875.1 Streptomyces anatolicus
CGGTGACACGTGCGATGCGGCGGGAGAAGGGCGGTCGGGGCGCGGAAGGGGGTCGCGCCGGGTCCGCCCGGTGGGTCAGACGCGGTTCTCCGACCGGTGGGTCAGACGCGGTTCTCGGACCGGCGGCGCATCCAGAACACACCACCGCCGACCACCGCGGCGGCCACCAGGACGCCACCGATCGCCATGTCGGTGCTCGTCGCCCCCGAGTGCGAGCTGCCGCCGAAGCCACCGCGCACCCCGCCGTGGATGACGGTGAACGCCGCCGGGCGCGTGAGGGTCTTGCCACCGCAGTGCGCCGTGATGTCGTACGCGCCCGGCGTGGCGTGCTTGTGGACGACGGCGGTCGCGCTCGACGTGGTGCCGCCCGGGATCGGGTGCAGGTTGGTGTCGGGGAAGGCATGCGAGGTGATCTTGCCGCCGGTCTGGCAGGACGAGCCGTCGACGGTGACCGTCAGATGCCCGCCCCGCGGGATCACGCTGGGCATCGCCACGAGGTTGGTCGGGTCGGCCCACGCGGACGCGGTCGGGGCGGCGAGCCCCACGACCGCGCCTGCCGCGGCGGCGACCGCGAGGGCACGAGTGGTACGCATACGAGAAGTACGCATGGCAATCCTCCGCGGGAAGCGCCCCGGGGGTACCGTCCCCGGTCGATCGGCGGAAGCGCCTCCCAGACCGACCCTCAGATGACGTGCGCGGGCCCGCATTTCGGGGATCGGCCGTCCTGGTGAGACGACACGCCGAGCCGTGTGCGCGCGAGCGGACATCACCGCAGGTCACGGAGTGTCAGAAATTTCCTGTCCGGGGGCGACCCGGATGGCGCACCGGGCGGGGGACGCCACCCGTTCGCTCCCGCCCTTTCGCACGCCGCGCCGCTCGCGCTTAGCGTTCTGGTACGCGCAACGGACGCGGCGCGCCCGCCGCGTCTGAGAGGGGATAGAGAATGCCTTCGTCCCATCCGGCCGACGAGTTCGAATTTCAGGATTCCCAGGGTTCCCAGGAGGACGAAAAGCAGAAGAAGCGCGCCCCGTGGGGCGTGATGGCGCTCGTCCTGCTGACCGGCCTCGCGCTCATCCGAAACGGCTCGGGGGAATTCGACGTGGGCCCGCCGCAGCCCGCGTCCGCCGCGGCCGCCGACCGCGAGCCCGAGGCGGGCCGCGACGCGCCCGCGCCCCTGACCTTCTCCCCCGCCGAGCGCATCCGCATCAAGGGCATCCAGGTGGACGCGCCGGTCATGGCGGTGGGCCTGGACTCCGAGGGGTGGGTGGACGCGCCGCCGCCCGAGGACTCCAATCTGGCGGGCTGGTTCACTGGCGCCGTCTCGCCGGGCGAGCAGGGCACGGCCGTGGTCGTCGGCCACGTCGACAATCAGCGGGGGCCCGCCGTCTTCTACGGCCTCGGTTCTCTGAAGAAGGGGCAGCACGTCGAGGTCCGGCGCAGGGACAAGAAGACCGCGATCTTCAAGATCTACGGCATTGAGGTGTTCGACAAGAACAACTTCCCCGGAAAGCGGGTCTACGGAAACGGCGGAACTCCCGAATTGCGCGTCATCACCTGCGGCGGCGGTTTCTCCAAACAGTCGGGATACGACGGGAACGTCGTCGTCTTCGCCCGTCTGACGGCCGTGCGCTGACACGCCGGCCCGACGGGCGAAGGGCGCGTCACGTCGCGTAGCGGCCCGGGACCGTGACGCGGTAGCCGGATTCGAGCAGTTCCGGAAGGTAGGTGCGCAGGGCGTCCACGCTGCCGGAGCGGTCGCCGCCCGCGTCGTGCGAGAGCACCACGACGCCGGGTCCCGCGCCCGCGCGCACGCGCCGCACGATGGCCCTCGCGCCCGGCTCGGTCCAGTCGAGGGTGTCGACGGTCCAGGCCAGCGGCTCCATGCCGAGTGCGGCGCCCAGTTGGAAGGCGTTGCGGTTCCACGCGCCGTAGGGGGCCCGGAACCACGCGGGAGGCTCGCCGGTCACGTCCTCGATGACGTCGCAGGTGCGCTCCATCTGCTCGCGCATGGTGGACCGCTTCAGCTTGGGCAGCAGCGGGTGGCTCCAGGTGTGGTTGCCGATCAGGTGCCCGTCGTCGGCCATCTCGCGCAGCAGGTCCGGGTTGTCGGCGGCCATCTCCCCGCATACGAAGAACATCGCGCGGACGTCGTATCTGCGCAGCGTCCGCAGGATGGGCCGGGTGTAGCGGGGGTCGGGCCCGTCGTCGAAGGTCAGCACCATCGAGCGGTCGTGCCCGTCCACGCGCAGGATCGGTGCCTTGCGGACCCGGGGCAGGACGCGTGCGGAGCGCGGGGGGCCGTATCCCGCCATGGGCTGGAGGCGGTACGCGGAGGGCTTGAGGGCGCGGCGGGCCGGTGGGCCCGCGGCGGGCGCGCCGCTGGGTGCGGTGGGCCCGGGGGCGTCCTGGCCGCCCGTGGCCGTGCATCCGGCGGCCGCGGCGGCGCCCAGTGCCGCGGCGGCGCGGAGCACGAGCCGGCGCCCTGGCGTCAGCTGATCGTCTTTCATGACTAATCCGTCGCATGGCCGCAGCCCGTCGCGGATCACCAACACCGGGGCGGCCCCCGAAAGCACCCGATCAGACGCGGCACACTGGTCGGACTCGGTGGATCAGGCGCGGCGGACCAGCGGGAAGGGCAGGGTCTCGCGGATGGTCAGGCCGGTGAGGAACATGACGAGCCGGTCCACGCCGATGCCGAGGCCTCCGGTGGGCGGCATCGCGTACTCCAGGGCGTCGAGGAAGTCCTCGTCCAGCTCCATGGCCTCGGGGTCTCCCCCGGCGGCGCGCAGCGACTGCGCGGTGAGGCGTCTGCGCTGCTCCACGGGGTCGGTCAACTCCGAGTAGGCGGTGCCCAGTTCGGTGCCGAAGGCGACGAGGTCCCAGCGTTCGGCGAGGCGCGGGTCGGTGCGGTGCTGGCGGGTGAGCGGGGAGACGTCGGTGGGGAAGTCCTTGTAGAAGGTGGGCAGCTTCGTCCGCTCCTCGACCAGGCGCTCGTACATCTCGAGGACGACGTCGCCGCGGCCGTCGTCGGGCTTGTAGGGGACGGCGGCGCGGTCGCAGTGCCGGTGCAGGGCCGTCAGCGGGGTGTCCGCGTCGACCTCCTCGCCGAGCGCGTCGGAGATCGCCCCGTACACGGTCTTGACCGGCCAGGGCCCGGAGATGTCGTGCTCGACGCCGTCCTTGTACGCCACCGGTCTGCCGAAGGCGGCGGTCGCGGCGCCCTGGATGAGTTCGCGGGTGAGGTCGAGCATCACGTCGTAGTCGGCGAAGGCCTGGTAGGCCTCCAGCATCGTGAACTCGGGGTTGTGTTTGTAGGAGACGCCTTCGTTGCGGAAGGTGCGGCCCATTTCGAAGACCTTCTCCATGCCGCCGACGCAGAGCCGTTTGAGGTACAGCTCGGGGGCGATGCGCAGGTGGAGGTCGAGGTCGTAGGCGTTGATGTGGGTGGTGAAGGGCCGGGCGTTGGCGCCGCCGTGGATCTGCTGGAGCATCGGCGTCTCGACCTCCAGGTAGCCGCGGTCCAGGAGGCCCTGGCGCAGGGCCTGTACGGCGGTGGAGCGGGCCCGGACCACGTCGCGGGCGCCGGGGCTCGCCACCAGGTCGAGATAGCGGCGGCGGACCTTCGCCTCGGGGTCGGTCAGGCCGCGCCGCTTGTCGGGCAGCGGGCGCAGGCACTTGCCGCCGAGCCGCCAGTCGGTGACGAAGACGGTCAGCTCGCCCTTGTCGCTCGTCCCGACGGTGCCGGTGGCCGTGATGTGGTCGCCGATGTCGATGCCGGCGGTGAAGCGGTCGAGCAGCGCGGTGCCCGACGTCTCCCGGGTGAGGGCAAGCTGCCGGTCCCCGGACCAGTCGCGCAGGACGGCGAAGACGACGCCGCCGAAGTCGCGTACGAGCATGACGCGCCCCGCGACCGTCACCTGATCGCCCGTCATGTCGCGGTTGACGCCTGCCAGTTGGTGGGTGCGGGGCGGCAGGCCCACGGGGTAGGGGTCTATGCCCTCGGCGCGCAGCCGGTCGAGTTTGTGGTGCCGGACGCGGATCTGCTCGGGGAGCTTCGCGGCGGGGTCGGTGCCGGCGGTGCCGTCCTGCCCGGCGAGGCCGAGCGCGGCGATCGAGGGCAGCCCTTCGGTGGTCGCGGGCCGGTCGACGCCCCGGGGCCGCTGGTGGCCCTTGCCCCAGAGCTTGCGCAGGGACGGCACGGAGACGAAGCCCTCGGCGATGCCGGACGCCAGGCTGATGCGGGCGAGGGCGCCGCTGTCGCCGTAGCAGATGAAGCGCGGGTACCACTCGGGGTGGTACTTGGCGTTGGAGCGGTAGAGCGCTTCGAGCTGCCACCACTTGGAGAAGAACAGCAGCAGCTTGCGCCACAGGCGCAGCACCGGCCCCGCGCCGATCCGGCCGCCCTCCTCGAAGACCGAGCGGAACACGGCGAAGTTGAGGGAGACGCGGCGTACGCCGAACTTCGGCGCGGCGGCGCAGAGTTCGGCGACCATGAACTCCATGACGCCGTTCGGCGCGGTGCGGTCGCGGCGCATGACGTCGAGGGAGACGCCGTCCTTGCCCCAGGGCACCAGGGAGAGCAGGGCGAGGAGCCTGCCGTCCGCGTCGAGGGCTTCCACGAGCAGGCAGTCGCCGTCCTCGGGGTCGCCGAGGCGGTCCAGCGCCATGGAGAAGCCTCGCTCGGTCTCGGTGTCCCGCCAGGCGTCCGCCTTGTCGATGATCTCCTCCATCTCCTCGTCGGTGAGGGTGGAGTGGCGGCGGACGCGGGTGGTGGCCCCGGTGCGGCGTACGCGGTTCACGGCCTGCCGGGTGACGCGCATGTCCCGGCCGTCCAGGTCGAAGCCGGCCACGTACAGGATCGCCTCGTCGCCCAGTTGCAGCGCGCCGAGCCCGCAGCGGGCGTAGGCGGTGGCACCGTCCTCGGAGGCGCCCATCACGGCGGGGGCCCAGGCGTAGCGCCGGGCGACGTCCAGCCAGGCGCCGATCGCGTGCGGCCAGGCCTCGCGGTCGCCGACGGGGTCGCCGCTGGCCAGGCAGACGCCCGCCTCGACGCGGTAGGTGACGGCGGCCTTGCCGCTGGGCGAGAAGACGACGGCCTTGTCGCGCCGGGTGGCGAAGTAGCCGAGCGAGTCCTGGTCGCCGTACGCGCCGAGGAGCGCGCGGATGCGGGGCTCCTCGTCGCCGTGCAGGGCGGCTTCCATGCGCTGGGAGCGGAAGAGGGTGGCGGCGGCGTTCAGGAGGGCGAGCGCGCCGAACAGGCCGAGCCAGAAGAAGAGGGGGCGCGGCGGGGCGCCCTGGAAGTACTCGTGGCCGTGGATCAGGCCGCCGCAGACGCGGTTGGCCGCCCACAGCAGGCGCTCGTGGCGGGGCAGGGTGCCGGGGAACAGCTCGACGAGCCCCCAGCCGACCAGGACCGCGAGGCCGAGGCCCGCGAGCAGCACGGCGACGGCCCGCCACAGCGCGCCGCGCCGCGAGTCGGCGGAGAACTCCTTGCGGGCCAGGATCAGCAGGACGAAGGCGATGCCGCAGACGATGAAGGAGGGCAGCGACTCGGCCCAGTAGCCGAGTGCCGCGCCGAGCACGTCGAAGGCGAGCAGCAGCGCCAGATAGATGACGACGAGCCACCACGTGACCTTCTTGCGGGCGGCGGTCGCGGCGGCGAGCAGGAAGAGGAAGACGGCGTACGCGAGGTTGGCGCTGACCGGGACCGTGACGAGTTCCAGGAAGCGCATGACGGGCATGAGGAGGCGGCGCAGCGCGGGGATGAGCGCGACGACGGCGCAGAAGACGCCGAGGGCGCCGAAGAAGGCGGCGAATCCCTCCGGGACGCGGGCGAGGAGGCCGTCCCGGCGACGGCTCGGCCCTGCGAACCCGGTGGCCTCGGAGTTCTCCTCGCTGACGCTCATGGGCACGACTCTAAGAAGCCGCGTGGCGCGGCGCGCGCCGAAGCACCCCGCCCCGTCGAACGCCTGCCCGCGGCGGGTCCGCCCGCCTCCGTTAATCTCTCGAAGGTGAGCGAAGACCAGTCCCACCACCAGTTCGAACGCGGCACCGACGGCCCCAAGGTGATCGTCGTCGGAGTCGATGGCTCCGATTCGTCGCTGCGGGCCGCGGCGTACGCCGGTGGCCTCGCCCGGCGCCAGCGGGCCCTGCTCGCCGTCGTGTACGTCCAGCCGGTGCTCGCGGCGGGCGCCGCGCTCGGCGCCCCGGTCGCCGACACCACGGACGAGATCGCCGAGGGGCTCATCGCGGAGATCAGGGACGCGGCCGAGCGGGTGAAGGACATATTCGACGTCAGGTGGGAGTTCCACACCTTCCGCGGCGACCCCTACAGCGGTCTCGTCTCCGCGGCGGACGAGCTGAAGGCCGACGCCGTGGTCGTCGGCGCCTCCGAGCAGGCGGGCCACCGCATCGTCGGCTCGGTCGCCGTCCGCCTGGTGAAGGCGGGCCGCTGGCCTGTCACGGTGGTGCCGTGACCGATGGCCCCCGGTGAATGAACCCCCGCGCTCGCGGGGTGTGGCGTCTTCCGTCGGGGCGCGCCCTGGGCCATCATGATCCGCCATCAGCCGACTGCCGTCCGCGAAGAGGTGGAGCTCATGGCGGGACTCCGGATGGGGCAGGGCATCCTGCGCCGCAAGCCCATCGAACACATCGAGGAGACGGAGGCGGGTGCGGGCGGCGGGCTCGTCCGTTCGCTCGGGCTCTGGCAGCTCACCGCCATCGGCGTCGGCGGCATCATCGGTGCCGGCATCTTCACGCTGGCGGGCACCGTCGCCAACGAGAAGGCGGGGCCTGCGGTCCTCGTCTCCTTCCTGATCGCGGGAGTCGCGAGCGCCGCGGCGGCGTTCTCGTACGCCGAGTTCGCGGGTCTCATCCCGAAGGCCGGATCCGCGTACACGTACGGCTATGTGGTCCTCGGTGAGCTTGCCGGGTGGTTCATCGGCTGGGATCTGCTCCTGGAGTACACGGCGATCGTGGCGGTGGTCGCCATCGGCATCTCCGGCTACTTCAACTTCCTCATCAACGACATGGGCGCCGAGCTGCCGAAGTGGATGCTGGGCGCCCCCGGCACCGGCGACGGGCACAAGGTCGACCTCTTCGCGGCGCTGCTGTGCCTGCTCATCGCGTATCTGCTGACGCTGGGCATCAAGAACGCGGCGCGCTTCGAGATGGTCGTCGTGGTCCTCAAGGTCCTCGTCGTGCTGCTGGTGATCGGCGTCGGGTTCTTCCACGTCAACACCGGCAACTACGAGCCGTTCTTCCCCTTCGGGGTGAGCGGGGCGTTCACGGGTGCGGCGACCGTGTTCTTCGCGGTCTTCGGGTACGACGCCATGAGCACCGCCGCCGAGGAGTCCAAGGACGCCCAGCGTCACATGCCGAAGGCGATCCTCTACTCGCTCGCGATCTCGATGGTGCTGTACGTCCTGGCGTGCCTGGTCCTCACCGGCATGCAGTCGTACACGGACATCGATCCGGAGAGCGGCTTCTCCACCGCGTTCAAGTCGGTCGGGCTCGGCGGGCTCGCCGATGTCATCGCGGTCGGCGCGATCATCGGCATCCTCACCGTGATGTTCACCTTCATGCTGGGCGTCACGCGCGTGTGGTTCTCGATGAGCCGCGACGGGCTGCTGCCCAAGTGGTTCGCGAAGACGCACGCGACCCGGCACGTGCCGACGCGCGTGACGTGGATCGTCGGGTTCGCTTCGGCCGCCATCGCCGGGTTCCTGCCGATCGGCGAGGCGGCCGAACTGACCAACATCGGCATCCTCCTGGCGTTCGTCGTGGTGTGCGTCGCGGTGATCGTGCTGCGCTACAAGCAGCCCGATCTGCCGCGCACCTTCCGCTGCCCCGGGATGCCGGTGGTGCCCGCGATCGGGGTCGTCTTCTCCATCTGGCTGATCACGTTCCTCCAGTGGCAGACCTGGCTGCGGTTCGCCGTGTGGCTCGCGATCGGCCTGCTCATCTACTTCGGGTACTCCTACCGGAAGTCGGAGCTGGCGAAGGCGGAGCGCCGCGCCGTCGAGTAACGCGCGCTGCCTGCCCGGTGGCGCGTGCTACCTGCCCATCACCAGGCCGTCCTTGGCCGCGCCCCGGCTGAGGACGACCCGGCGGATCCGGTCGCGCACCTCGCGCACGTCCGCCCCGCGGCGCAGCGCCGCGTTGAGGTGGACGGTCCGGCCGGCGTGCGGGTCGAAGAGCATGGGCAGGAACTCGGCCTTGCGCACCTTCCACCGCCCGTCCGATGTAGCCGGTGGCGCGAAGGTGAAGCGGCCGATGGAGTTCTGGTTGCCGCGCGGGTCGTGGTCGCCGTCGTGGTTGATCATGCTTCCGGCGATCTGGTCGCCCATGCCGTAGATGATCCAGGTGCCGTTGACCTTCTCGTACGCCTGCGGGACGTGTGCGTGCGTGCCGATGATCAGGTCGATGTCCGGGCGGCCCTTCTTGCGCGAACCGGTGAGCTGCTTGCCGAGGCGCAGCTGGCGCCGGTCGGGCGCGGTCTGCCACTCGGTGCCCCAGTGCAGGCTGACGACGACCACGTCGGCGCCCGCCTTCCGTGCCGCACGGGCGTCCGCGACGATCTTCTCGCGGTCGATGAGGTCGACCGTCCAGGGCTTGCCCTTCGGCATCGGGTAGCCGTTCGTGCCGTAGGTGTAGGCGAGCTGCGCGACCTTGGCGCCGCCCGCCCGCAGCCACGCCGGTTTCTTGTCCTCGGCGGCGGAGCGGGCCGAGCCCGCGTGTTTGACGCCCGCCTTGTCCAGCGCGTCCAGGGTGCGACGCACGCCCGCCGCCCCGTCGTCCAGGGTGTGGTTGGAGGCGGTGGAGCACGAGTCGTAGCCGGTGGCCTTGAGGGCGCGGGCGACCTGGGGCGGGGACTTGAAGTCGGGGTAGCCGCTGTAGTCGCCCTTGGCCCCGTACACCGTCTCCATGTGACAGATCGCCAGGTCGGCCTTGGCGACGACGGGCTTGGCGCCCGCCAGCATCGGCTCGAAGTCATAGCCGTCGCCGTCCGCGTCGGCTCTGGCCTGGCGGATGATCGAGGCGTGCGGGAGGACGTCTCCGGAGGCGACGAGGGTGAAGGCGCTGCGCTCGGCGGCGCCCGCACTGGTCCTGCTCCCGGCGGCCGTGCTTCCACCGGCGGGGGTGCCGCCGGCCGGCTCCGCGGCGCAGGCGGCGGTGCCGGTGATCAGGAGGGCCGTCGTGGCGGCGGCCACCGTTCGGCCTCTCCTGGATCTCGGGGTGGGCCGTGGTGTGGCCCGTGGGGCGGCCGGGGTCCCTGTGTGCCGTGCATGCGGTGCGCGCTGCGTCATCGATCAGGCTCCGTGAAAGGGGGGAAATCAGGTCATACGAATAAATGAGCGGAGCTAACGATGAATCAAGGAGCAATGCCGACCTAGTCCCCGAAAGGGAGTCAAATCATTAGCCCCTGTGACGCGAACAACACGGGGCCGCTCACCTGCGGGGAAACCGTGGGCCGGGTCAAGCCTCCGTAAAGCGCCTTGCTCAGCACCCCCTCGGAGTAATCGGCTGTCCTCATCCGTGTTCCGGATTGGGGCGGGCCAGAGGCCGGTGACACGCACGGACCGGAGGAAGGCGGAGCGGGATGCTGCACGAGAGCAGAGGCAACACGGAAGACCCCCAGGGCGGGGAACTGACCGTGCCCATGGCGTGGTTGTACGCCGAGTACATCGCCGACGAGTTGCTGCGCACCGGCGATCTGATGCCGCCCACATCCTTCGAGTACCGCGCCGGGCGCGACGCGCTCGCCCTGACGATCTTCCTGTCGGACAGCAGGGGCGAACTCTCCGGCATCCGGGTGATCACCCAGCTGGAGACCTGGCTCTCCCTGACGGAGTACGACCAGATCTGGCAGGAGTGGGTGCGCGAGCGGATGGATCTGCTCCTGGAGGACGCCGCCATGACGGGCGCGCCCAGCCCCGATCTGGACCTCGCCGACCTCGCCTGGCGGTGGCTCGAGGAGACCGAGCTGCTCGCGCCGGACCTGGACGCGGTGCCGGGCGGCGGGGCGCTGCCGGGCGAGGAGGACGGGCCGAAGGTGTGGACGCCCGCGTGGCGGCTCGGGCTGCCGCTCGGACACCTGGCCATCCAGCTGTTCTGAGACGGGCCTTGAGTGTTTCGGCGGCCCCTTGCGTACGGGAGGGCAGGCAGCACCCCACACCGTAAGGAACGCCATGAGGTCCCTGGAGCGGCATCGCGACGCCGGCGCCTACGCGCTCGGCGTCCTGGACGAGGCGGACGCGTTCCGGTTCGAGGATCACCTCACGCGGTGCCCCGTATGCCTCCTCGCGCTCGACGAACTCCAGGGCACGGCGCGCCAGCTGGAGCACTACGGCCGCACCACGGAGCCCCGCCCGGTGCCCGGCCCGGATCTCCTGGACCGGACCCTCGGCGAGGTCGGCCGGCTGCACGCCGGGCGGCGCAGGGGGCGGCTGTGCGCGGCCGCCCTCGCCGTCGCCCTGGCCTTCGGGGCGCCCGCCGCGACCCTGGTGGCGGTCTCCGGGTCCGGACCCGGGACGGTCAGCGCGCGGGACGGCCGCAGCGGGGTCAGCGCCACGCTGACGGCCCACGACCGCGCCTGGGGGACGGAGCTGGCGCTCACCGTGCGGGACCCGGCGCGGCGGTCCCGGGTCTGCGAGCTGGTCGCCGTCGGCAAGGACGGCTCGGAGCGGACCGTCACGACCTGGCGGGCCCCCGCGCGGACCGCCCGGATCCCGGCCGCCGCGGCCCTGCGCCCGGATGGGACCGACCGCTACGAGGTGCGGACGGCGGACGGGGAGCGGCTGGTGACGTTACGGCTGTAGCGAGCCGGCGCACCCTCAGCAACGGCCCGCGCCCTCGGCAACGGCCGCACCCTCAGCAACGGCCCGCGCCCTCGGCAACGGCCCGCACCCACACCACGCGCCGCCCGCCCCGAACAAGAGGCTGCCCCTCACTTCAGCAGCCGCGACAGCCTCCGGTCCGCCAGCGGTTTCCCGCCCGTCTGGCACGTCGGGCAGTACTGCAGGGAGGAGTCGGCGAAGGACACCTCCCGGATCGTGTCGCCGCACACGGGGCACGGCTCGCCGGTGCGGCCGTGGACGCGCAGGCCGCTCTTCTTCTCCGCCTTCAGACGGCCCGCCGCCACACCGCGCGAGCGCTCCACCGCCTCCGTCAGCGTCTCCCGGAGCGCCCGGTGCAGCCCGTGGATCTCCTCCTTCGTGAGGCTCGACGTCAACTTGAAGGGGGACATGCGGGCCGCGTGCAGGATCTCGTCGCTGTAGGCGTTGCCGATCCCGGCGATCAGGCCCTGGTCGCGCAACGCCCCCTTGATCTGCCGCCGCTCCCCCGCGAGGAGCCCGGCGAACCGCTCCTCGTCGAAGTCCGGGGCGAGCGGGTCGGGGCCGAGGCGGGCGATGCCGGGGATCTCCTGCGGCGCCTCGGTGACGTACACCGCGAGGCGCTTTTGGGTGCCGGCCTCCGTGAGGTCGAAGCCCTCCCCCGTCTCCAGGGC
>NZ_WMBF01000872.1:0-777 GCF_019400875.1 Streptomyces anatolicus
GGGGTGGGGGCAGTCGGGCGGGTGCCAGGTCTGGATCCAGGCGAGGGTCTGGGTGCCGGTGCTTGAGGTGCGCAGGCACCAGATCAACCGGTTGGGTTCTCGAGCGGCGGCTTGTTCCTCGAGGGAGAGGGGCTCGAGGTCGGCCGTGATGGTGAGTGCTGCTCGAGTGCCGACGAGCTGGCGGAGGATGAGGGCCCGGCACGCGGGGCAGCGCCGTGTGGGGGAAGGGGTGCTGCCCCGCTGCCGGGTGGCCATCAGGCGTCGCTGCCGACGAGGAGCCCGGAGCCGTGCTTGAGGACGTCGCGGGCGTTCTGGACGTCGGGGTCAAGTTCGCCGTCGAAGGTGCCGCTCTTCGTACGCAGCCGGTACAGGCCGCGCTGGAGTTCGCGCAGCCGCTCGTCGCTGAAGTCGTCGCCCGCGACCTCGATGGCGACGATGCGGAGCTTGACCGAGGGGACCTTCTCCTCGTCGGGGCCGGGTTCGATGCGCTCGACGTGGGCGAGTTCGACGACGGCCATCCACCGCCCCTTGCGCTGCTTGAACATCTCCATGGCGTGGTCGTCGAGGGAGTCCTTCACGTCTTCCAGGACCTTGGAGTCGAACTTGATGTCGGGCATCAGGTGCCTTTCTGGTGGTGAACCGCGGCCTGTGCGGCGCGGTACGTGTGCGGGGCCGAGCGGCGTTTGCCGCTGGCGACGGCGCGGTCGTCGACCAGGGCCGAGGTGGAGAGCGGGGACGGGGTGGTCCAGGCGCCGGCGGGGAGGCCGGCGCCTGGAC
>NZ_WMBF01000195.1:0-11496 GCF_019400875.1 Streptomyces anatolicus
TTCGATGAAACCGTTGAGGGCCTGGGCGATCCACTTCTCGTCGAAGGGCTGTGCGGGGCGTATCGGGGTGTGGGGCATGCGGTCATCCTGCCGGATCGCGTGCCTGCCTCCTGCCGGCGGCTGCCACGCGCTTCACCTTGCGAACCCGGCGCTCCGTCGCGGGAGTGCACACCGGCGATCACGTGGCCCGTGAACTGTGCGCGAGATGGACCCGCCAATGAGCACGGTGCGGAAGGAGATGAGATGGGTGCGGCTCTTCTGGAGTGAGGTATGTCGGCCCCTGTGCCATGAGGCGCCACAGGGGCACTCGCGCCTCCGCATGCAATACGGCTTTCGCCCGCCAGACCCGGACCCGGACCGACTTCTCTTCCACGAGCCAACCTCCTTCGTTTCCGCAGGTCAGCGCGTACACGTGCCGTGTACTACCAGCAGACGAAGATAGGACTCGGCTTGCGATCGTAGCGGTGATGCAGGCGTTGGCAGCCTCCCGTCAGCGGGTCTCGAACTGGCGGTGGAGGTTGCGGGCCACGTACACGCCTGGACCGCCGAAGCCGACGATGTCGAGGCGGCCGTCCCCGGTGATGTCGGCGAGGAGACGCAGATGCTTCTTGCTGCCCCAGCCCTGGGCGTTCCCGTAGTCGTTCAGGACGAGCTCGGAGGGTTCGAAGGTGCCGTCGCGGCGTCCGCGTGAGACGACGACGCCCTGCGGGCCGAAGCCGACGATGTCGACCGCCTCGCCCCCTGTGGTCGCGACCAGGAACCGAGGGTGTTGCTCCGCCGACCTTCCTGATCCGGCGAGTGACGTAATCGACGATGTACGGGCTGCCGGCGCTGTCCACCGCGATCCCTCGGGGACTGAGCAGCCGGGCGGTGTCGGCGGGAATCTCGCCGTCACCGAGATTCCCTCCGTACCCGGTTCCGGTGACCGTGCTGATCGTCCCGGCGGGCGCGATTTTCCGGACCCGCTCGTTTCCGGTGTCGACGACGTAGACGGCGCCGCCATCGTCCACAGCGATTCCGCGCGGGCCGTTCAGTCGGGCCGTGACAGCGAGGCCGCCGTCGTCCCCCTCGGAACCCGCGGTGCCTGTTCCCGCGACCGTGCTGAGGGTCCCGTCCGGCGGACCTTCCGGACCCGGTGGTTAGCGAAGTCGGAGATGTAAAGGGTGCCGGCGCTGTCCACCGCGAGGCCTCTCGGGCGCCTCAACTCGGCAGAAACGGCCAGCCCGCCGTCCCCGTCGAACCCGGCGACTCCGGTTCCCGCGACCGTACTGATCACTGCCTCGGAACTCTCGTCACCTGAGACCGGCGCCTGAGGATCACTCATCCTTATCCCTCCGTCCATCGCCGACCAGAACCACTACTGGTAGTCGGTTCACTCCAGCAGGTCACAGGAGCGGGGGGCCTGACAAGATCACTTTCGGGTGGATCTCTTGGAGCGTTTCGCCGGGACACGTCACCACGTTCGAGAGCGGGGTGATCCCGGGCTTCCCGGCGAAATCATCAGGGCCCGATCGTGGGGGAGTTGCCGGATTCCGGCAGAGTCTGACCGCCGTCGACAGTGATGGTCTGGCCGGTGATGTACGCCGCTTGGTCGGAGGCGAGGAAGAGGACCGCGTGCGCGACATCCGCGGTCTCGCCCAGCCTGCCCAGCGGGATGGCGGAGGTCATCTGTCGCAGATAGTCCTCCCCCATTGCTTCGAGACCTTCGGTGCGGATGTTGCCGGGCAGTACCGCGTTGACGGTGATGCGGTGCGGGGCGAGTTCTACGGCCGCGCTGCGCAGGAAGCCGAGCTGTCCGGCCTTGCTGGCGCCGTAGTGGGACCAGCCCGGGAAGCCTGTGGTGGTCCCGTGATGGAGGAGGTGAGGAGCACACGTCCGTGGCCGGCCCGCTCCATGGCGGGCAGGCACGCCCGCACCGCGAGCATCGTTCCTCGCAGGTTGACCGCCAGGACCTCGTCGATGTCGCCGGAAGTCATCTCACGCAGCGGCTTCTCGGGAAAGATTCCGGCGTTCGCACATAGGACGTCCACGTGCCCATGCCGCTGCTCCGTCTCGGCCGCCATCACCTCGATCGCCTCCGGGTCGCGCAGGTCCACCGCCAGGCCGCTCACCCGGCCCCCGGTGGAGCGTGCGAGGGCTTGGGCCACTCTCTCCGCGGTCCGCGCGTCTCGGCCGGTGAGTACCACCTGTGAGCCCTGGCGGGCGAAGAGCTCCGCGATGCCCCGTCCGATGCCGCGCGTCCCTCCGGTCACGATGACGGAGCGTTCCTGCCACGGAGTGCCCGGTGTGCCCGGTGTGCCCGCCATACCTCACCCTCCTTGTCGCCTTCCGATGCGGCCCGGCTGGATCAACCGCATCCGAGGGGCGTCACCGCGAGAGCGAACACCCCAGCCGGGCCTGGTCCGCTTCTTGTACACCATGTGTTTCGCGGTCGACCGGGCTTTCAGCCACGGTTCCGCCGTCGGGCAGCCCCTCAACGTGGGGCGGACCGCGAACGCCACCGCGCGCCACACCCTGTTTCCACCGGTGCGGCGCGGGCTCAGGTGTTCGTGCGGTTGCCCTGCTCGTCGCAGGGGAGGTCGGCCGCGGTGTGGTGGGCGAGGAAATCGCGCTCGGCCTGGCGTTCGACGTCCGTAATGGAGGTGGGTTTGATGTCGATGATGCCGCCGAAGGGGCGGTCGACGTCCCGGATGATGCACAGGGTGGCGGTCAGGAGTGCGGTGATGACGGTGAGGGTGATGATCTGTCCGCGGTTGTTGCGGCGGGGGATGCAGGTGCCCAGGGCCATCACGGTGATGACCAGGGTGGCGAGCAGGAACCACAGGATCGCGCCGGGGATGCTGGCGGTGGCCTGAGTGAGGCGCTCCTCACGCTCCTCCGAACGCTTGTTGTCCGCGGCGACCAGCATGCCGAAGACCGGCTTGCCCTCCACCTCGCGGAACACGCGACGCAAGTCGGTGGACCACACGCTCGGCGCCCGGGAGCCGTCGCCGTCGGCCATGGCGGGCCATTCCTGGGTGCGTACGGCGCGGGCGTAACACACGGCGTCCGCCTGGATCTTGGCCTTCTGTGTTCCGGGGGCGTATTCAGCGGCTTCGACGAGCTGGTCGACGGCCCGGGCTTCCCCGCGTGCGGCGACCTCGGCCTTTCCGTACGAGCCGTTGGCGGTGACCAGGACGAAAGCCAGGAGCAGCACAGTCAGTGTCAGCAGCGGGCCGACCAAATCCTTGACACACATGCCGGCGTCGTCGTCCTCACTCACGAGCCTGGGCCGCAGGAAACGGTTGGCGGCAAGACCCGCGAGCAGCGCCAGCACAGCGACAACGATGATGAGAACCACGGATGGACACCTTCAGCGATCTCGACGAGCCCCGGTACGCGGGGGCATCGGGATCATGTCCCGCGCTTTATACGACCCCGAACGAGAAAACGTCTCTGCACCCTCAAACGAGCGGGTGTTTTGGGCCGGTCGGCCCACTGATCTCTTCTGGGTGTTGTCGGCGAAGGGGACGGGGTGATCCCTGCGGTAGGCCGGTGACTCAGGCCACCGGGTCCCGGACTTCACTCACGGCCGCGACTGCCTCGTCCGGTACCGCCAGACCATGCTCCAGCTGCCCGTCCGTCACGGTGAGCGGCGGCAGCACTTTGACCACCTCCTCCTGGAGGCCAGGCCCCGTCCGCGCGGGCTTGCCAGCCCATGGCGGCGGGCCGTCTCGGTGAGGCAGCGGCGCACCCGTTCACTCAACGTCGCGGTCCTGGCCTGGAGGACGCCGTCGGACCAGAAGACCTCCAGGGCTCGGGTAGCGGTGACGAACGCCGGGTTGTGGCCCCGGAAGGTGCCGTTGTGCTCGCCGGGGCGCCACACGTCGTACTCGGGGCGTAGCAGGGTGAGGGCCATCGGCATCCCGTAACCGCTGATCGACTTGGACAAGCAGACGATGTCGGGCATGATCCCGGACGTCTCGAAGGAGAAGAACGGGCCGGTGCGTCCGCGGCCCGTCTGGATGTCATCGACCGCCAGAGTGCCGTGCGCCCGGGCCCAGGAGGTGAGCGTCTGGAGCCAGTCTCGGCGGGCCGGATTGACCCCGCCCTCGCCCTGCAGGGTCTCCACCACCAGGGCGGCGAGCGGCCCGTCGACGGCCACCACGCATTACGGATCGCGCAGCCCACCGCGGCGAGCTGCTCCTCTCGGTGCTCAGCACCGGCCGTGTCGCCTGACTGAGGTGCCCCGGTCCGCCGCTTCGATATCTGGTCCCCCGCTAGGTCCGCCCCTCGAAGACCGTCGGGTCAGCAGCCAACCGGTCAGCGCGGCAGCACAGCCCGCCAGCCCGGCCACCGCGAAGCCACCCGCCGGAGCAAAGGCGTCCAGCGCTCCCCCGGCGATCGGTGCCCCGAGGGCGAATCCCGCGCTCTGCGCCGATGACTGCAGTCCTGTCGCCTCACCCCGCACCGCGGCCGGAGCCAGTCGGCTCACTGCCTCGGTCACCGCGGAAAGGGTCGGCGCGGCGAGAAAGCCGGTGCCGACCACGGCCACGCACAGCCACAGCCAGTCGCGGGCGAGCCCGACAGGGATGGTCGTGAGCCCGAGCAGGCCGAGCAGCAGCCATACGGGGGGTGCCATGGACAATCTGCCGTAGACCAGCCCGCCAACAACCGAGGTCATGCCGAGCGCGGCCACGACCACCGCCGCGCGGGAGACTTGACCGGCTTCTTCGAGCGTGGCGATGACGGCGAGATCAACGCCGCTGAGCAACGTCGTGGTACCGAATGCCATGAGCAGCACAGCCACCATGCGCGCACCGAGCCACTCCCGACGCGGGCTCCGCCCGCTCGAGGTGCTGTCCACATCGCCGACGGCACGCAGCGGCGGGTCGAGGAGAGCCAGCACGGCCCCGCCGGTCACGATCGCGGCGCCGACCACCTCGATCACCACTCCGGGAGACATCAACGCGACGCCCAGGATCACGACTGCTGGGCCCACCATGTAGGACAGTTCGCCCTGCACCGACTCCAGCGCGAACGCGGTCCGACGCTGTTGCGCCGTCGTCATCGCGGCGATCGCCTGCCTGGTCACCGGCTGGGCCGGCACCATCAGCAGGCCTGCCGCGAACGCGGCACCCAGAAGAGCCTCATACGTCAGGACCGTCACGCTGAGCCAGAACACGGCCTGCACCGCGACGGTGACCAGCAGCACCGCACGCAGACCCCGCCGATCAAGCATGCGCCCCAACAGTGGCCCGCCCAGTGCCAGTCCGACGGTCAGAGCCGCCGCAGCGCCACCGGCTGCCGCGTAGCTCAGGTCCAAGCCCACCACGACGTACATCGTCAACGCCGTCACGACGGACGTGATCGCGATGCGAGCGAGGAAGGTAACGACCAGGAGCGCTGCCATCCCCGGCAGAGCGAGTACTTCTCGGTATCCGGTTCACCCGCGTGACGCTAGTTCGCCTCAACCGCCATAGGTAGCCGTGCATTTGCTGGAGCCGACATAATGAATCGTTATGCCCAAGGATCTCGACATAACACTCCTGCGGTCCTTCGTCACTGTGGTGCGGGCAGGCAGCATCAGCCGTGCCGCGACCGCGCTGGGACAGACACAGCCGGCCCTCAGCCAACAGGTCCGCAAACTCGAACGGGCCGTGGGTCGCCCACTTCTGCACCGGTCACCGTCCGGCGTCTCGCTGACCCGGGCAGGCGAGGAACTGCTGCCCTACGCCGATCGCATCCTCGGGCTCTGCGCACAGGCAATGAGCGAGACCGGACGCGTACTCACTGGCCGCTGCGGCGTCGGCCTGCTCGAGGACCTCGCCGCGTCCCAGCTTCCGCAGACCCTCGCCGATCTCGCCCAACTGCACCCGGGCGCCACGCTCGAGGTGCTCAGCATGCCCGACACGGCAATGAGGGAGGCCTACGACGCGGGCCGCGTCCAACTCGTACTCAACGAAGTACCAGCCCTTCCCGGACCGCTGCGTTGGACGGTACGCCGCCCGCTGGTCTGGGCCGTCGGCCAGGGCGTGGACGTGGCCGCCGACCCACTGCCGGTGGTGCTGTTCTCAAACGCGTGCTCCTGGCGTACGTCGGTACTCACCGCACTCGAACGTGCCGAACGTCCTTGGCGGATGACGTTCGAGAGCAACAGCTTGGCCGGTGTGCTCGCCGCGCTGCGGGCTGGGCTCGGCGTCGCGGCCGTCCTGCCCACGAACCTGGAACCGGCCGTGGCCTGCCACAACAAGGACGCCCTGCCCGCCCTTCCGGACGTCGAGCTCGGCCTTGCGCGGCACCCCCGGTCCGAAGCCGACCCGCTGATCGATGCGGTGGAGACCGCGCTACGACGCACCATCTGAGCCCGCACCGGAGAACGTTCTTCGATTGCTCAGCCGCTGTGTGATCACGCGGTGGGTACCAAGCTGCCGCCCCCGACAAGCACGGTGTCCTTTCAGGACGGCTTGGACACCGCGATCACACCGGTCACGCGAAGATCATCCCCATACCGCCGCGCCGGCGGATGGGCTCAGGCTGCCGCAGTCCCGTGAGGGCCGGTCGCGAAGTGCAGGATGTGCGGGATTGCCCCGCGCAGACTGACGAGCACCCCAGATGGCGCGTCCTCGATGACCAGGCAGTCTGTGGGGTCGGCGCCGAGCCGCTCAGCGGCTCGCAGATAGGGAACGGGAGAGGGCTTGCCCTCCTCGACAGCGGCCGCGTCCACGATCACACCCGGTACCGGCAGGCCCGTCCGCAGGAAACGCCCACGTACCCGGTGCTCGTAATTCGAGGTCACCAGCGCCCAGGACCCCGGAGGCAAACTCCGCAGCAGCTCGGACGCCCCGTCGAAAGCCGCATAGACGCCGGAGCGGACGTCTTCGTCCTCCAGCTCATGCAGCGTAGCCAGGCACTCGCCCGGATCTCGGTCCGCAGCGACCTGGGCGAAGGTCGCCTCCGGCCGCGTCCGCAGAGCAACCTGATAGACCTCTTCCGCGTCCAGGCCGTACCGCTCCGCCCAGGTCGCCCAGACCCGGCGTTGATTGCCCACCGCGTCGATCAACGTGCCGTCGACATCGAACAGGACGTACTTACCGCGCAGTTCAGTGGCCACTCATCGATCATGCCAGGCCGCGGGCAGAGGATAGCGGGACAACCCTTGGGCTGCCGGCCGCCCACACCGCCGTAGGCGCCCGCTCCCTGTACCCGAGCGCTGCGAGGACCACCTCGCCGACAACGGGCAGCTCCTCATCACCCACGGAGGGGCGCCGTCCCATCACCGCAGGCTCCCACGGCCTGTCCTTGTACCTGAATCAGGCAGGTGACGCCTTCGACGGCGTCCGGTCCATAGACGGGGCCGGACGGACGGCCGTCTTCGTCGAGCAAGAGCAGGCCGTCTTCGTCGAGCAGGTGCCGCCTGGTGTTGCTCTAGGTTCCGCAGTTTCGTGGGCATTTTCACGTGATCATGAGCACTGGTAACGCGCAGTAGCTGTCAGTTGTCGCCTATTAACTCACTTCCGGTTTGGGCGGTGTATCCCCTTCGAATCGATCCAGTATGGCCGGACAGCGCCTTGAGGAGAGCCGTGGCAAGGGCAGCAGCCCTGCGGCGTCGATTCGGTACGCCGACGGGTCGACTCGCGAAGTCCCCTTCAATCTGCTGCGGTTGAGGGACTTCGAAGAGTCGGGCTTGGCGCCGGGGCCGCTCGGTACACGGGATGGCGCACTACTCGGGGGAGTATGCCTCGGCGACGACGGGCGGCCAGGTTGTCTATGAGAACCGCCTGGAGTTGGCCCGTCGGCTGCTCGCCGACTTCGATCCGTCGGTGTGCGGCATTTTCGCCCAGCCCTTGCGGATGGTGGCGCGGGTCGACGGCAAGGTACGCAGCCATGTTCCTGACTTCCTCTTGGTGATGCGCTCGGGGACGGTGCGCGTCGTCAACGTCAAGCCGGCCTCGCGCCTGCAGAACCCCAAGGTCGCACTGGCGCTGGCCTGGCCGGGACATCTGATCGTGCGGCATGGCTGGGAGTACGAGATCTGGTCGGGAGCCGATCCGACCCTGCTGGAGAACATCAGGCTTCTGGCCGCCTATCGGCATCCCGGTGTTGTGCCCGCCGACGAAGTCGAACGGGCCTGGCGAGAGGTCCTCGACGGCGAGGAGTTGGCGCTCGCCGAGCGGCGGTTGGCCGGGACCGGGAGCCCGAGGAAGCCCGTCCGCCGCTGATGGCCCTGTTGTGGGCGGGACGGCTGACCACGGACCTGGTGGCCAAGCCGCTGTCGGGAGAGTGCGTACTGCGGAGGCGTGGATGAACCAGTGGACGACGACACTGCGGCCAGGGTTACCTGCGGCAGGTCGACATCTCTGTACTGCTCGCCCATCCCACCACCGAGATCCTGGAAGCGACCCCAGAGGAGGCGACGGCCTCCGCAGCCCTGTTGAGCGGCTTGGCCGACGAGGAGGACGACGAGCTGACCGTGAGGGTCCAGCACCTCCAGGAGGTTCTGACCGGATACCGGCTCGGCGACGCTGTGCTGGCGCTGGACGGAGAGGCGCGTGCGGACTTCGCCCCGGGCGAGCCGTTGCTGCACCGCTACGCCGTCAAAGCCGCCGAGCTCGGCGTCGGGGTCAGCACGATCCGGCGGGGGACGGCGGCGCTCAAGAAGTCGGGCCCGGCGTGACCTCGGGCCGCTACGGCGAGTTGGTCAAGCTGGGCGGTCTGGGCAGCGTGCCGGACGGCAAGCGTGCCGCTCCCCGTGGGTCTCTGTTGCGACCGGGAGGATCGAGTAGTGCGTTCTTCAGTGCGATACGGACAGCAGCGTGCGCGGGTGCCCTGCCGTCATGCCCCACTGACCCGGCAGGAGTGCGACGGCGCCGATGAACAGCCCTCAGCAGTATTTGCGGCTCGATGACGTATGGAAGGCGTACGGGCGTCACCAAGTACTGTCCGGTGCTGATCTCTGCATCCGTGCGGGAACACTGGTAGCGGTCGTAGGGGAAAACGGGGCGGGGAAGAGCACTCTGCTGCGTATCGCGGTCGGGCAGGTAGCCGCCGACCGAGGGGGTGTCGAGCGCGCGGGGGCGTTCGGGTACTGCCCGCAGACGGCCGTGCTCAACGACACCCTCACCGTGCGCCAGCATCTGCGGCTGTTCCAGGTTGCGTACGGTCTGCGGGATCTGGGGCGAGCCCATGAACTGATGCAGTTCTTCGGTTTCGAGGACTGCAGGGATATGCGGGTGGGGACGCTCAGTGGCGGTACGCGGCAGAAACTCAATCTGACGCTCGCGTTATGCACGACCCGCAGCTCCTTGTCCTGGACGAGCCGTACCAGGGCTTCGACTGGGACACCCACCGGCGGTTCTGGGAACTCGCCTCCATGCTGCGGGCGGCGGGCCGGTCAGTCCTCGTCGTCACACACCTGGTGCATGAGCGGGAACAATTCGACGCGGTACGGCACCTGCACCGGGGCCGTTTCCTCCAGGAGGCGAGCAGCACGTGACGTCCCGCCTGACAGGCTTCGGCGTGATGCTGGGAAGCATGGTGGTCAGCCACCTGCGCAACCGGCTGGCGATGGCGCTGGCTCTTTTCTTCCTCCCGCTGTGGATCGTGCTGGTGCGTGTCTCCGCCTACTCCTCGGTGCGGCCGTTCTCCGTCAAGGCAGCAGGATTGCGGGAGCTGCTGGATTCGAACCAGGTGGCGCAGCTTGCCGGCATGCTGAATGCGGTGACCACGGTGACCGGGTTCATGATGTTCATGGTGACGATCAAGGCGAGGGAGATGGACCGCCGCCTGGTGCTGGCGGGGTGTTCCCGCTTGGAACTGCTGGGCGCGCGCTTCAGTTCACTGGTTGTCGTTGCCACGGTGCTGAGTCTCTACACGGCGTTGCTGCTGCACCTCTCGCTGCCGGTGCAGCAGTTCTGGTGGCTGGCGGGTTCCTTGCTGGCGGCCAACGTCACGTACGGCGCCTTCGGGCTCATGCTCGGTTCCCTCCTGCGAGGCGAGCTGGAGGGCTTTTTCGTAGTGATCATGGTGAGTCTCGTGGACGCCGGCATGCAGAACCCCACGGTCAAGGTCGTGGACCTGCCCGGCCTTGATGTCCTGCCTCTGCACGGTGCGCTGCAGTCTGCGCTGGCGGCAACCTTCACACCGGTCGCTCCCGGCGGCTACACGGCGCGGACGTTGCTCTGGTGCGCGGGTGCCGCTGCCGTGGCGCTGGCCGCCTTCTGCTTGCGTACCCGGTCGTATGGCACTGTCCTGCAGACACCCTCGGACAGGCAGGAGCGTTCGACCGTCGCGCTCTTCCCGTGACGCGTGGGCGGATTGTTTCGTTCCCCTTGAACGATGATGAAACTTGATATGCATGCCTCTGGGCCCGTGGTCGTGATCGGTGCCGGCCCGAGCGGCCTGGCGGCGGCCGCGATGTTGCGTCGCGCCCAGGTGCCCGTTGTGGTCCTGGAGCGCTCGGACCGCGTCGGCGACGGGTGGCGCGGTCACTACGACCACTTGCGGCTGCACACCCCCCGTCGGCTCTCCAGCCTTCCCGGCTTTCCCGTTCCTCGTGCTGCCGGTACCTGGGTGGCGCGCGACGACTGGGCCGCGTATCTCGAGCAGTACGCCGCCCACCACCAGCTCGATGTGCGCACCCGTACCCGCGTCGAGCGGGTGACCATCGGCCGGCCCGCGTCCGGCCGTACGGCAGCCGAGTGGCTCGTTGACACCGGACAGGGTGTCCTGTCGGCTCGCGCGGTCGTGCTCGCTACAGGCCGCAACCACACTCCCCACCTGCCGGCGTGGTCCGGTGCCGATTCCTTCACCGGTCGGCTTCTGCACTCCAGCGACTACCGTGACCCCGCCTCCTACGAAGGACGGCGAGTACTGGTCGTCGGAGCCGGGAACAGCGGCACCGAGATCGCGGTCGCCGTCAGCCGGGCCGGGGCGGCCCAGACGTGGCTGTCGGTCCGCGCCGCACCGAACATCGTCCCCAGGAACAGCAGCCGCTGGCAGGCCGCAGGAATCTACACACGCCGCCTCCCGCCCGCGTGGGGGTGACAGCGCCACCAGGCTCATCCGCCGCTTGTTCCTCCCCGACCTGTCCGCACAGGGGCTCCCGCTTCCTGAAGAGGGTCTGTACACGCGCTCGGCGCGGGACGAGACGAGCCCCGTACACGACCGGGGCATCGTCGCCGCCGTGCGCGAAGGCGACGTCCAGCCGGTCGCCGAGACGACCGGTTTCTTGGGTGCCCAGGTCCGCTTGTCCGACGGCACGGCCCTCACTCCCGATACCGTCATCGCCGCGACCGGCTACCGGACCGACCTGGAGAATCTGCTCGCCACCACCGTCATGCTGGGTACCCGGGGACGGCCGCTGGTCACGGGCGCTCACACCTGCCCGGACGCACCCGGCCTGTTCTTCGCCGGCTTCGGCAACCCCCTCTACGGGGCGCTCTACCAGGCAGGGGTCGACGCCCGTCAGATTGCCCGCACGCTCAACCGCACGAGCACAGCACGGCTCTCCGTTCC
>NZ_WMBF01000196.1:0-11335 GCF_019400875.1 Streptomyces anatolicus
CGCCCCGCCCGAGCCGACCCCCGGCGCCGCCGACAACTGGCTCCGCGCGGCCCTGCTGGCCTCCACCGGTGACGGTCACTAGGTCGCGGCGCCGCGACCGACTCGCGCTAGGGCCGCGTCCACACCGCCACGCGGTCGACCCGCATCGGGTGCCCCGGTTCCGTCGCAGGCGTCGGTGTCGTACGGCCCGCGACGCCGTTCGGGAAGCCGCCGCCCATCGCCACGTTCAGCAGGATGAAGTACCCCTGGTGGGAGGTCATGTCGGCCCACGTCTTCGCCGAGAACCGGTCCTGGCGCAGAGTGTGGAACTGCTGGCCGTCGACGTACCAGCGCAACTGGTTCGGGGTCACCGACCTGTCCCACTCGAAGCGGTACGTGTGGAACGCCGACTGGCAGCTCGCCCCCGGGCAGGGGCGACTCGCGCCAAGGCCCTGGGTCTCGTTGCAGTCGCCGCCCGGGTTCACACCGCAGTGCAGCACGCCCCAGACCGCGTTGATGCCGTTCACGTTCTCCATGACGTCGAACTCGCCGATGGAGGGCCAGTTCTGGTAGTTGCCGCGGTAGGGCGAGCCGAGCGCCCAGAACGCGGGCCAGTAGCCGAGCGCCTTGTCGCCGGTGACGTTCGGCATCTGGATGCGGGCCTCGATCGCCAGCGTGCCGCCCGGGGGAGCCTTGAAGTCGGCGCGCCTCGTCTCGATCCGCGCGGATGTCCACTTGCCCGAGGCGTTCCGGCGCGGGGTGATCCGCAGATTGCCCGCTCCGTCGGTACTCAGGTTGTCGGGGGAGTTCGTGTACTCCTGGATCTCGCCGGTGCCCCAGTTGGGGGGACCGCCCGGGTAGTTGTGGCCGAGGTCGACCTGCCACTTGTCGGCGGAGGGCGCGGCACCGGCGGGCCCGTTGAAGTCGTCGCTCCACTTCAGCGTCCAGCCGGGACCGCGCGCCGGCACGTCACCGCGCGCCGTGCCGGGCACCATCAGCGCCCCGAGCAGGCCGACGGCGGCCAGTGCGGCCAGCAGCGGGGTGGCGTGCCGGGTGGCGTGCCGGGCGGTGGTTGCGGGGGTCGTGCTCATCGGGCACCTCCGTGGGGGATGGGAGTGTGACGGTGAGAGCGCTCTCAGAGTGGTGCTGCTGGTTTTGTAGTTGTGGCCGGGCGGCGCGTCAATGGCCGCGGTGCGTCAACTTCCCGAAGACGACGGTCCGCCACGGTGCCTGCACGTACCCAACTAGCCCCCGCAGTACGGTAGATGAGTGAACGCCACAGAAAACCCGAGCCCCACCGGAGTGAGCGCGGACTTCTGGTTCGACCCGGTCTGCCCCTACACGTGGATCACCTCGCGCTGGCTGCGCGAGGTGGAGCGGGTGCGGGGCATCACCGTGCGGTGGCGGGTGATGAGCCTGGCGGTCCTGAACGAGGGCCTGGACGTCGACCCGGAGGACCCGGAGGGGCTGTACGGGGAGTACATGAGGGCGCACGGGCGGGTGTGCGCCGCGGTGGGCGAGCGGCACGGGAACGCGGCTCTCGGGCGGTACTTCGACGCACTCGGGGCGCGCCTCCACGAGCGCCAGGACTGGTCGGGCATGACGGCCGCGCTCGCCGAGGCGGGGCTCCCCGCGGAGCTGGAGGCCGTGGCGATGACCACGGAGTACGACCCCGTGGTGCGGGCCTCGCACGAGGCGGCCATGGCACTGGTGGGCGAGGACGTCGGCACGCCGGTACTGGCGGTGGAGGGAGCGGGGGCACTGTTCGGCCCGGTCGTCTCACCGGCCCCCAGGGGCGAGGCGGCCGGGCGGCTGTGGGACGGGGTGGTGCTGATGGCCGGGGTGAAGAGCTTCCATGAGCTCAAGCGGCCTTACGGGGCGGTGGACTTCGGCTGATGATCCATGCGCGCGAGACGCCGTACACCGCCGCGCCCATTGCTCGGCCTACGCCGGCCGCTGCCTACGCTGGCCGCTGCCGACGCAGCCCGACCACGCATGCGGTGATCTCGCTGCGCTTCCGGCACTGCCAGCACTGTCGCAGTGTCGCTCTTCGGGCCCAGGTCAGCGGTCTGCCGACCATTCGCCGAGCGGAGTAGCGGGCTGCGGGGCAGTGGCCTGCGGTGGCTGGACGGGTCTGAGTGACGGTTGTTTTGTACCGGGATGGACGGCGTATCCTGCGGCGAGTGACCGCCCTCGATGCAGCGAACGAAGTTCCGGAGAATGCCCTCGACAGGGATCTTGCGGCGGTCACCCATGCCTTCGACCTCGGCGAGATCACCGAGGCGCCGCAGTATCTGGCGGACGGACTGATGAACCGGAACTGGCGCATCAGTACCAGCCGGGGCTGCTTCGCGGTGAAGCAGATCATCGATGTGCCGCCGGGGACCGTCCGACGCAATTTGGGGACGCTGTCAGCGCTGGCCACGGACGGCATCCCGGTGTGCACTCCGCTGGTCAACACCAGCGGGGACACGGTGGCCGAGATCGACGGCCGCGGTTACTGCGTGATCGAGTGGGTGGACGGCGCCCACGTACGTGGCAGTGACCTCCCCCTGGACCAGGTGGCCCTGCTGGGCGAACAGCTCGCCCGCATCCACCGGGCTCTGGCTGAGAACGCCCCCGCGCCGGTCCCCGCCGTCCCTCCTGTGGCAGAGGTCACCGGTGCGGCGAAGGCAGTGGCGGCGGCAGACCGCTATCTGGCCACCGTCACCGCCCTGGATGACCCCACCGCGTTCGACCGTTCCGTTGCCGAGGCGATGGAAGCGCGCAAACAGCTGCTGGGGAAGTACGGCGACCTCCATCCGCTGGGTGAAGTGCCGGCGGGTCCGTACGGCTGGACGCACGGAGACTTCCAGTACCGCAACATTTTGTGGCGTCAGGGACATGTGGCCGCCGTCCTGGACTGGGACCGCCTGCGCGTGCGCCCGTACGCCGAAGAGGTCACGCGGACCGCCCAGGTGCAGTTCGGCGTCGAGGGCCGCTTCGACCTGGAGCGGGTGAGCGCCTTTGTCTCCGGCTACCGCAGAGTGATCGATCTGTCTGCCGAGGACCTGGCGGACGGGGTGCGGCGGCTGTGGTGGAAGCGGATGACCGATTTCTGGCAGCTGTGCTTCCACTACAAGCGCGGCGATGACAGCTTCGATGATCTGTTCCTGGACGACGAGGCCCTGCTGCACTGGTGGACGGGCCGCCTGGACGAGGTCCAGGTAGCTATGACGGGATGACGCCGGCCGCCTGGAGCTCGGGCAGGCATGGCCGGGTGAAACGGGCGGCGTGCTCGCGGGCCCGCTTACCCATCTCCGAATCCGGTGCGGCCTCGATGGCGGCCGCCCACGCCGTCGCACCGGCATCCCCGGACAGGAGGAGTCCTCCGCCGCCGATCGCTTCGGGGATCCCGCCACGGTCGGTGCCCAGGCTCGCCAGGCCATGCAGTCCGGCCTCGATGACGACGCGGGGAAAGGCGTCCCCGACCGTGGAGGGCACCAGCAGCAGCCGGTGGCCGGTGTAGAGGGGGGTCATGTCGTAGGTGCGGGACACATAGGAGACGTTCGGATACGCGGCGAAGTCGCCGGAGGTGTCCCACCAGCCTTCGACCAACGTGAATCGCTGGGCGGGCATGTGCTCGATGATCTGGTGGAGCAGGGCGGCGCCCTGTCGCAACGACGCCGGGATGACGCTGGAGGACGCGGCCACCGCCATGGGGTGGACGGTCCCGAAGCTCTCCAAGATTGAGAACGCCAAGCAGCAAATCCAGCCCAAAGCGGTGACCGACCTCCTCAAGGCGTACGGTGTCAGCGAGGCGGACGTGTTCACCGCGTTGGAGAACCTGGCCCGGGATGCGGGTAAAAAGGGCTGGTGGCAGACGTACAGCGGGGTCGTCACCCCCGCGTACGCGGATTACATTTCGCTGGAGAGCGACGCCGAACGGATCTGCGAGTGGACCCCGATGCTCATTCCGGGGCTGCTGCAAACCGCCGCGTACGCCCGCGAGACCATTGCCGCCAACGCGCTGACCCGCACCCCCGAGGAAGTCGCGGCGCTGGTTGAAGTCCGTCAAGCTCGCCAGGCCGTGCTGTCCAGGCCCGAGAACCCCCTGGAGATCTGGGCGGTCATCCACGAGGGCGTGCTCCATCAGCGCTTCGCGGTCCGTCCGGCGACCATGCGGGAACAACTGCGCAGACTCCTGGACGTCGCGGAGATGCCCAACATCACCATCCAGGTCATGCCACTGAACGCGACCCCGCACCCAGGCACCGGCGGCGGCTTCACCGTGGTGAACTTCCCCGGCCCCACCCCTGATGTCGTGCTCGTTGAGAGCCTGATGGGGAACACCTACGTCGAAGGCGTCGGGGCGGTGAAGACGTTCGCCGGGGCCTTCGAGAGAATCGTCGCCGCCGCGATGTCGGTGGATGACTCCCTGGCACTGATCAAAGAGATGGAAGAAGGCAGAAGCACGTGACCCATACCAAGGCGGAGCTCTACGCGTACGACCTCTCCGCCGCCACCTGGCGCAAGGCGTCCGCCAGTGGCGGAGAAGGCAACTGCGTCGAGGTCACCGATCTCCCGGGCGGCGGCAAGGCCGTCCGGGACTCCAAGCGGCCCGACCTGGAGCCGATGCGCTACACCGCATCCGAGTGGTCCGCCTTCCGCGAAGGCGTGATCGCCGGAGAACTCTGACCGTGCCCTGCGAACGACGGCCGTCACCCACACTTACCTCCCGGTGCGTACCTGACTAAATAGTCGGTACTTGTGGGGAGTTGGGGGCCCGCCGAGCATGGGGATCATGACTGAGCGCAACGCCCTCGATCCCCTCCCCACCGTCACCGTCCTCGGCCTCGGCTCCATGGGGCAGGCCCTCGCCGGGGCTTTTCTGGAAGCGGGGCATCCCACCACCGTCTGGAACCGCTCGCCCGGCAAGGGCGATGAGCTGGTCACCCGTGGGGCCTCCCTCGCCGCCACGCCGGCCGACGCCGTCCGCGCCGGGGAGGTCGTCGTCGTATGCGTGCTCGACTATGACGCCGTGCGGACGATCCTCGATCAGGTGACCGCCGCCGACCTCGCCGGGCGGGTCCTGGTGAACCTCACCTCCGACACCCCGGAGCGCGCCCGCGAGGCCGCCGCGCGCGCCGCCGAGTTGGGTGTCGACTATCTGGACGGGGCCGTCATGGTGCCGGTGCCGATGATCGGGACGCCGGACGCGCTGGTCTTCCACAGTGGTTCGCGGTCCGCCTACGAGAAGTACGAGGCGACCCTCAAGGCGCTCGGCGGGCAGAGCGCCTACGTCGGCGAGGACCACGGTCTCGCCGCCGTCTTCGACCTCTCCGTCCTGGACTTCTTCTGGACCGCGATGCACGGCCTGGTCCACGGTTTCGCCCTCGCCGCCCGGGACGGTGTGCAGGCCGCCGCCCTCGTCCCCTTCCTGAAGGCCAACGTGGCGCTCGTGGCGAGCTCCGTCGAGCACACCGCCGCCGACATCGACGCGGGCACCTACCCCGGCGTCATGGACAACCTCGCCATGGAGGCCGAGGGTATCGAGCACATCGTCCACGCGGCCGAGCACCGCGGCCTGGACGCCACCGCGCTGCGCGGCGTCCTCGCGGCGGCCCGCAGGGCGGTCGACCTCGGGCACGGCGCCGACACCTGGACGGCGACGATCGAGGGCATCCGCAAGCCGGCCTGACCCCCGCCGGGAAAAGCCCCTGGCCTTGACGCCCACGTCAACGATTACCGTCGAGGCATGCGAATCGGCGAGCTCGCGGCGCGCGCGGGGACGACCACGCGGACGCTGCGCTACTACGAGTCCCGCGGGCTGCTGCCCGCGCGGCGCACCGGCAACGGCTACCGCACGTACGACGAGGACGACGTACGGCTCCTGGAGCAGATCAGGACCCTTCAGGACTTCGGGTTCGACCTGGAGGAGACGCGGCCCTTCGTGGAGTGTCTGCGCTCCGGTCACCCGGAGGGCGACTCGTGCCCCGCGTCGCTCGCCGTGTACCGCCGCAAGCTCACCGAACTCGACGCGCTGATCGGCGAGTTGAACGCGGTCCGCGCGCACGTCGGTGCGCAGTTGACGCGCGCCGAGGCGGTGCTTCCGAGCGGCCCGGAGCCGCGGTGCGAACTGACGGGATGAGGAGTGTGGGCAGGTGAAGGCAGCAGGCGTCGCCGAGGTGACGGACGCGGATTTCGAGGGGGAGGTGCTGCGGGAGCCGGACCGTCCGGTGCTCGTGGAGTTCACGGCGGACTGGTGCGGGCCATGCCGGCAGCTGGCGCCGGTCCTGAGCGAGCTGGCCCGCGAGGAGGCGGACCGGCTGAAGATCGTGCAGCTGGACGTGGACCGCAGCCCGGCGACCGCGATCGCGTACCAGGTGCTCTCCGCGCCGACCATGATCGTGTTCAGGGGCGGTGAGCCGGTGAAGCAGATGGTGGGCGCCCGGGCCAAGCGCAAGCTCCTCGCGGAACTGGCCGACGTGCTCTGACGCGGGGCGCGTGACGCAACGGGCACAGAGCAGAGAAATGCCCCGGACGAATTGACGTCCGGGGCATTTCTCTGCGTATATTGGATTCTTTCGCGAGGCCTCGCCTATAGGCGCATCCATAAGACATGGCGGCAGCTCTGCGAAAAGCTTTATACGAGCACTGTAACTGGCAAGGGGCTGAATTGTCAACCGAGGAATTGCGGGAAGAGCAGCAATTCGTCTCCGGGCTGTACGCGCGTCTGGACGCGCTGCGCGAGGAGGCCGAAGCCGCCGTGCAGACGTCGTTGTCGCAGGTGGGCAACGGTCTCCAGGCGCGCCTGGAGCGCGATGTGATGGTGGCGGAGCAGTCCGGTCTGCTCGCCGCCTTCGACGCGGGGGAGAACGGCCTCTGCTTCGGCAGGCTCGAATTCCGCGACGGCCGCGATCACCACATCGGACGCATCGGAATCCGCGCGTCCGATGACCGGCGCACCCCGCTGGTGATCGACTGGCGCGCCGATGTCGCGCGCCCCTTCTATCTCGCGACGGGCCATACGCCGATGGGTCTGCGGCGGCGCAGGCACATCACCACCAAGGGCCGCGAGGTCACCGCCCTGCACGACGAGATCCTCGACCTCGGCGACACGACCCGCACCGGACACGAGGCCGCCGACGCCGACGAGGTGCTGCTCGCCGCGCTCGACTCGGCGCGCACCGGCCGCATGCACGACATCGTGCGGACCATCCAGGCCGAGCAGGACCGCATCATCCGCGCCCCGCACCGGGGCGTCCTCGTCGTCGAGGGCGGCCCCGG
This sequence comes from Streptomyces anatolicus, assembly GCF_019400875.1. Classification (NCBI taxonomy): domain Bacteria; kingdom Bacillati; phylum Actinomycetota; class Actinomycetes; order Kitasatosporales; family Streptomycetaceae; genus Streptomyces; species Streptomyces anatolicus. The sequence goes on from NZ_WMBF01000196.1 coordinate 7,249, forward strand.
CACCGGCAAGACGGTCGTGGCCCTGCACCGCGCGGCCTTCCTGCTCTACGCGCACCGGGAACTGCTCGCCAAGCGGGCCGTGCTGATCGTCGGCCCGAACCCGGCGTTCCTCGGCTACATCGGCGAGGTCCTGCCCGCGCTCGGCGAGACCGGCGTCCTGCTCTCGACCGTCGGCGAGCTGTTCCCCGGCGTGCGCGCGACCGGCACCGATAGCCCGGAGGCGGCCGAGGTGAAGGGCCGCGCCGAGATGGCCGACGTGCTCGCCAGGGCGGTCCGCGACCGCCAGCGCATCCCCGAGCCGGGCGAGCCGCTCGTCATCCCGCATGACGACGGCGATCTGATCCTGGACTGGACGATCGCCTATGAGGCGCGGGACGCGGCCCGCGAGGCGGACGTGCCGCACAACCTGGGCCGCCCCTACTTCGCGTTCCGGATCATCGACGCGCTCACCGGGCAGCTCGCCGAGCGCATCGGCCACGACCCGTACGGCGGCCCCAACTTCCTGGGCCCCGACGACATCGCCCAGCTCGGCAAGGCCATCGCCGCCAGCCCCGAAGTCCACGCGGCCATCGAGGAGTTGTGGCCGACGCTGACCCCGCAGGGCTTCGTCACCGACTTCCTGGAGGAGCCGACCGGTCTCGACGAGCAGGACGCCAAGGCGATCCGCAGGCCGCGCGGCGCGCCCTGGACGGCTGCCGACATCCCGCTGCTCGACGAGGCGGCCGAACTGCTCGGGCACGACGACAGCGCCGAGCGGGCCGCGGCCGAGGCAGAGCGCGCCAAGCAGATCGCGTACGCGCAGGGCGTCCTGGACGTGTCGCGGGCCTCGCGGACGCACGAGTTCGAGGACAAGGACGAGGACGACGCCGAGGTCCTGCTCGCGCACAACATCATCGACGCCGAGCGGATGGCCGAGCGGCAGGAGGAGGCCGACCACCGCAGCGCCGCCGAGCGCGCGGCCGCCGACCGCACCTGGGCGTTCGGGCACATCATCGTCGACGAGGCGCAGGAGCTGTCCGCGATGGCCTGGCGGCTGCTCATGCGGCGCTGCCCGACCCGCTCCATGACGCTCGTCGGCGACCCCGCGCAGACCGCGGAGGCCGGCGGCTGCGGCTCGTGGGAGAACATCCTGCGGCCGTACGTCGAGGACCGCTGGGAGTACACCCGGCTCGGCGTCAACTACCGCACGCCCGTGGAGATCATGGACGTGGCGGCCGAGGTGCCGCGCGCCGCCGGGAACCCCGACTTCCGGCCGCCCAGCTCGGTGCGGTCCACGGGCGTACGTCCCTGGGCGCGCCGCGCCGACGACCTCGCCGCCGCCGTGACCGACGCGGTGGCGGCCGAGGCCCGTGAGGAGGGCCGCCTCGCCGTGATCGCCCCGCGCGACCTGCACGCGGGGCTCGCCGCCCGGCTCCCCGGCGTGGCGGCCGGGCAGGCCCCGGACCTGACGCGGCCGGTCGTGCTGATCGACCCGCGGCAGGCCAAGGGCCTGGAGTTCGACACGGTCCTGGTCGTCGAGCCGGCGCGCTACGGCACGAGCGACCTGTACGTGGCCCTGACCCGCGCCACCCAGCGGCTCGGCATCCTGTACACCGAGGAGCTTCCCCCGGCGCTCAAGCAGGCCGAGCGCGCCGAGCAGGCCTAGCAGGCGGAGGTCACGCCGGGCGCAGCCATACCGTGGCCAGCGGAGGCAGGGTCAGCCGCAGGGACGCGGGACGGCCGTGGGACGCCACCGGCTCCGGTTTGAGCGGGTCGGGGTTGGTGACGTCGCCGCCGCCGTAGCGGGCCTCGTCCGTGTTCAGGACCTCCTGCCAGGCGGCGAACTCGTCCGGCACGCCCAGGCGGTAGGCGTGCCGCACGACCGGTGAGAAGTGGGAGACGGCGAGCAGCGGGGTCCCGCCCCCGCCCTCGTCCGGATAGCGCAGGAAGGCGAAGACGTTGTCCTCGGCGGCGTCTCCCTCCACCCAGGCGAAACCGCCGGGGTCCGTGTCGCGCTCCCACAGGGCGCCCTCGCGCCGGTAGACGGTGTTCAGGTCGCGGACCAGGTCCCGTACGCCCCGGTGATCGGCCTCCGCGCCGTACGCCGGGTCGAGCAGCCACCAATCCGGGCCGTGACCCTCCGCCCACTCGGCGCCCTGCGCGAACTCCTGCCCCATGAAGAGGAGTTGCTTGCCGGGGTGGGCCCACATGAAGCCCAGGTAGGCACGGTGGGTGGCGCGCTGCTGCCACCAGTCGCCGGGCATCTTGGAGACCAACGACCGTTTGCCGTGGACGACTTCGTCGTGGGAGATGGGGAGGACGTAGTTCTCGCTGTACGCGTACACCATCGAGAACGTCATCTCGTGGTGGTGGTGCTTGCGGTGCACGGGCTCCTTGGAGACGTAGTCGAGGGAGTCGTGCATCCAGCCCATGTTCCACTTCAGGCCGAAGCCGAGCCCGCCGAAGCCGCCCGGGCCCTCGTGGTGGGTGGCACGGGTCACGCCGTCCCAGGCCGTGGACTCCTCGGCGATGGTGACGACGCCGGGGCAGCGCCGGTAGACCGTGGCGTTCATCTCCTGGAGGAAGGCGACGGCGTCGAGGTTCTCGCGGCCGCCGTGCGCGTTCGGCGTCCACTGGCCGTGCTCGCGGGAGTAGTCGAGGTAGAGCATCGAGGCGACCGCGTCGACGCGCAGACCGTCGATGTGGAACTCCTCGCACCAGTAAGTGGCGTTGGCGACGAGGAAGTTACGTACTTCCTTGCGGCCGTAGTCGAACTCCAGGGTGCCCCAGTCGGGGTGCGCCGCACGGGCCGGGTCCTCGTGCTCGTACAGGGGCCGCCCGTCGAACTCGGCGAGCGCCCAGTCGTCGCGCGGGAAGTGCGCGGGCACCCAGTCCATCAGAACGCCGATCCCGGCCCGGTGCAGCGCGTCCACGAGGTACTTGAAGTCGTCGGGGGTGCCGAGGCGGGCGGTCGGCGCGTAGAAACCGGTGACCTGGTAGCCCCAGGAGCCGCCGAAGGGGTGCTCGGCCACCGGCATCAGCTCCACGTGCGTGAAGCCCAGGTCGGCGACGTAGGCGGGCAGCTGCTCGGCGAGCTGGCGGTACGTCAGACCGGGTCGCCAGGACGCCAGATGCACCTCGTATACCGAAAACGGCGCCTCGTGGGCGGGGCGTTCGGCGCGCCGGGCCAGCCATGCCTCGTCGTGCCACTCGTGGTGCGATTCGTGTACGACGGAGGAGTTCGCGGGCGGGGTCTCCGTGCGGCGGGCCAGCGGGTCGGCGCGCAGCGTCTTCGAACCGTCGGCCCGGGTGATCTCGAACTTGTACAGCTCGCCCTCGCCGACCGAGGGGGCGAACAGCTCCCAGACGCCGGTGCCGCCGAGCGAGCGCATCGGGAAGCCGGTGCCGTCCCAGAAGTTGAAGCCGCCGACGACCCGGACGCCCCGGGCGTTCGGCGCCCACACCGTGAAGCGGGTGCCGGTCGCGCCCTGGTGGACCATCGGCCGGGCGCCCAGCGCGTCCCACAGCCGCTCGTGCCGGCCCTCGCCGATCAGATGCAGGTCGAAGTCGCCGAGCGAGGGCAGGAAGCGGTACGCGTCGTGGATCTCCAGCTCCGCGTCCTCGTACGTGACGTGGAGCCGGTAGCCCTCGGGCGCGGCCTCCAGGGGCAGCACCACAGAGAAGAACCCGTCGCCGTCGTCGCGCAGTTCGGCGCGCAGGTCCTCGGCGACGACGGCCACCGCCTTGGCGTAGGGCCGCAGCGCCCGGAACGCCATGCCGCCGGTGACGGGATGGGCCCCGAGCACGCCGTGCGGGTCGTGGTGGGTGCCCGCCAGGAGGCGGACGCGGTCCTCCTCGGGGACGGGCGACGCGGCGACGGCCACGGGGCGCGGCTCGGGGGGCGTCTTCGCGGCCGCCTTCCGCGGGGCACGCGGGGTCCGCTGAGCCTGTGGGGTCCTCGGGGACTTCGCGGATTTCGCCGCCTTGGCCGCCTTGGTCGCTTTCGCTGTGCGCTGAGCCGGTGCCGGTGCCGGTGCCGGTGCCGGTGCTGGTGCCGGTGCCTTCCGCTGAGCCGGTGCCTTCCGCTCGGCGGGATCCGGTTCCGGTG
>NZ_WMBF01000197.1:0-11265 GCF_019400875.1 Streptomyces anatolicus
GTCCTCGATGGCGCGGAGCAGCCGGGGCAGGGCGGTGGCGGGGGTGCTGGGGCGCAGCCAGCGCATGTCGTCGAGGTCGGGGTGGAGGAGGCCGAAGTCGATGAGGCAGGGGGTGCGGGCCGCGTCCTTGCTGGGGATCCTGCCGGTGTGCAGGGCGCGGGCGTACACGGCCAGGCCGGCTTCGCACAGCTCTTCCGCCGCGTGCGGCGCGTGCTGGTCGGCCATGCCGGCTCCCTCCTGCTCTGGTTGAAGCGACGCGATTCTATGCAGGCGGGTGCCCGGCCAGCGGGAGTGCAGTGTGTGAAGTGTCTACTTCACACACCATCGACGCACCCGGACCCGGAGCAGCCGCTTCAGGGCTTGTGGCGGAGGATCGCCGACCGGCCGGTCTCAGGGGCGTCAGGGCTCCGCGGGGCGTGCGGGCGGGCCCGCGTGGTCACTTGGAGCGGTCCTGGTCCAGGATCCCCGACTGGGCGATGAGGTAGCCGAGCTGGGCGCGGCTGCCGCTGCCGAGGGCCGCGGCGATCTTGGCGATGTGGGCGCGGCAGGTGCGGACGTTCATGCCGAGGCGACGGGCGATGGCCTCGTCGACGTGGCCCTCGACCAGGAGCCTGGCTATGGAGCGCTGCACGCCGGTGATGCCGTCCGTGGGCGGGTCGTAGGGAGCCTCCTCCAGGAGGGGCGCCGCGCGCTGCCACAGCTGCTCGAAGACCTTGGCCAGGTACTCGACCAGGCCCGGGTGGCGCAGTTCCAGGGCTATTTGACGGTCGTCGCGGGCGGGGATGAAGGCGACGGTGCGATCGAAGATCATCAGCCGCTCGATGAGTTCCTCGAGCGTGCGCACCTCGACCTTGCCCTGCCTCATGTACTCGGCGTAGGCGATGGTGCCCTGGCTGTGCCGTGCGGTGTGCTGGTAGAGCGTACGCATGGTGATGCCCCGCTCGATGATCCCCTGACTCCGTTTCACCGCCTCGGTGAGGATGGCCTCACTGCGTCCGCCGCCCGGCTGGACCGTCAGGATCTCCGACTTGCACTCGGCCGTGGCGATGCCGATGGCCGCGTTGATGCGGGTGACGCCTTCCAGGACCGTGATCGCGTGGACCGAGGGCCGGTCCTGGGCGCTGATGGCCATGAATGGCTCGAAAACATCGGTCAACTCGACCGCGAGGGCCCTGCGCTCCTGAATCTCGCGTTCCAGAGGCCTGAGGCGTTGCGCGAGCACGGAGGTGGGTGGAACTGGGCGAAGCCAGTCCGCGTCATCCGGATCGGGATCCAGGAGAGCGAACTCCATCAGACAGGGAGCGGCTTCCGCTTCGGCCCGGCCGATGCGTCCGGTGCGCAGCGCGCTGGCGTAAAGCCTCTTGCCCTCGTCGCATAGTTCGGCCATGGAGTGTGGATGTGCCCGAATTGGGCTGTTCGTTGTCATTGCTCCACCCCCCAGGGTCCTGAACGTGCAGGAACATGATGCATCGCTTCTGTGGTGTTCGCATGGCTGAATGAGCCATCGTCATGGAAGGCCGGGGGAGAGTCGCGATGGAAGTGAGGACGAAGCCCGCTATGTGCATGGGAATGCTTCGCTCGGTGCTTGTCGGTGCCTTCTCTGTTGGGTTGGCCGTCACCGCGTTCAGCGGTCTTGGGGTGAGCTCGGATTACGAGTCCACGGCCGTGGATGTCTCGACACCCGATGTGAGGCCACTGGACATCATCTGGAACTCGGCTCCAGGCGACATAATTTGGGATTCTGGCTCGAAGGGAGCGGTCAGGTCATGAGTACTCCCCCCGACGACCGCACCTTCCGCCGAGAAATGGCCACCGCCTACCGCTCCGGTTGGCACTTCATCGATCTCGTGACCGCGATCCCCCATCGCGGCGACTCGCTGATGGTGACCCTGCTCGGTGAGCCGATCGTCGTCACGCGGGACGACGAGGAGGAGATCCGGGCCTACCGGTGCCTCCGCCGGCCGCGAGGCGCGCCGCAGCCCGTGCGCTGTGCCGTGCGGTACGGAATGGTCTTCGTCAATCTCGACCGGCGCGACCACCAGCTCGTCGGAGAGCAGGAGCAGCAGGACCCCGGGGCGATGTCGAACGCCCCGGACAGCATCACAGCCACCCCCCGCAGTGCCTGACGCGATTCCCCCGTCGTTGTAAATCGCGCAGGCGCTTCCCCCAGCAGCGGCGCCACCGTGGACCTGAACACGGTGGCGCCGCTGTGGTGTGTGCGGGTGGGGCGTGCAAGGGGTGCGCCTACGTGCGCCTACGCCTTGCCCAGCGCCCGCGTCACCGCTATCTCGATGAGCACCCGGTCCGGGTTGGGCGAGGGGCGCCGGCCGTAGCGCGCCTCGTAGCGCACCTCCGCCGCCTCGATCTCCGCCGGTTCCGTGCGGATCGTCGCGTGCCCCTCCAGCGTCGCCCAGCGCCGCCCCTCGAACTGGCAGACCGCCACCCGCGCCCCGGGGCCGTCCGCCACGCCCGTCGCCGCGAGGATGTGGACGACCTTGCGGCTCGTCTTGCGTGCGAGCACGCGTGCGGTGCCGCTCTCGGGGTCGTACGTCACGCCGACCGGGACCACGTGCGGGGTGCCGTCCGGGCGCAGTGTGGTCAGGGTGCACAGGTGCCGTTCGCGCCAGAAGTCGAGGTAGGGCTCCGGTGGATCGCATGGGTCTATCCGGGGCACCCGGGGTGCGGTGGCGGGGTTCGCGCTCATGGGTACGGAACATAGCCGCCCCGCCTCCCCGAAGTTTCCTTGAGTGGAATAGACTCAACTTTGTGTACGTTGAGCTAGTCAGAGTCCCCGGTGGACTCAGAGTCACTCGTTGACGCCGTAAGGAGGGCACGCGCACGTGGACGCAGAGCTGACCAACAGGAGCCGGGCCGCCATCAACGCGGCAGGCGACCGGGCCGTACAGGACGGGCACCCCGATCTGACGCCCGCGCATCTGCTGCTCGCGCTGCTCGAGGGCGAGGGGCGGCAGGAGAGCGCGAACATCACCGACCTCCTCGCCGCCGTCGAGGCCGACCAGGCGGCCGTGCGCGCGGACGCCGAGCGGATCCTCGCCGCGCTGCCCAGCGTGACCGGCTCCACCGTCGCGCCGCCGCAGCCCAACCGCGAGCTGCTCGCCGTCATCACCGACGCCGACCGGCGCGCCAAGGAGCTGGGCGACGAGTACCTCTCCACCGAGCACCTGCTCATCGGCATCGCCGCCAAGGGCGGCAAGGCCGGGGAGGCCCTGGCGAAGCACGGGGCCACCGACAAGAAGCTCCTGAAGGCATTCGAGACGACAAGGGGAGGGCGCCGGGTGACCACACCCGACCCCGAGGGTCAGTACAAGGCGCTGGAGAAATTCGGCACCGATTTCACCGCCGCGGCCCGCGAAGGGCGCCTCGACCCCGTCATCGGGCGGGACCAGGAGATCCGGCGGGTCGTCCAGGTGCTCTCCCGGCGCACGAAGAACAATCCGGTGCTCATCGGCGAGCCCGGCGTCGGCAAGACCGCCGTCGTGGAAGGCCTCGCCCAGCGGATCGTCAAGGGTGACGTCCCCGAGTCGCTGAAGAACAAGCGGCTCGTCTCCCTCGATCTCGGCGCGATGGTCGCGGGCGCGAAGTACCGCGGCGAGTTCGAGGAGCGCCTGAAGACCGTCCTCTCCGAGATCAAGGAGAGCGACGGGCAGATCATCACCTTCATCGACGAGCTGCACACCGTCGTCGGCGCGGGCGCGGGCGGCGACTCCGCCATGGACGCGGGCAACATGCTCAAGCCCATGCTCGCCCGCGGCGAGCTGCGCATGGTCGGCGCCACCACCCTCGACGAGTACCGCGAGCGGATCGAGAAGGACCCCGCCCTGGAGCGCCGCTTCCAGCAGGTGCTCGTCGCCGAGCCGTCCGTCGAGGACTCGATCGCGATCCTCCGCGGCCTCAAGGGGCGGTACGAGGCCCACCACAAGGTCCAGATCGCCGACAGCGCGCTCGTGGCGGCCGCCGCGCTCTCCGACCGGTACATCACCTCCCGCTTCCTGCCCGACAAGGCCATCGACCTCGTCGACGAGGCCGCCTCCCGGCTGCGCATGGAGATCGACTCGTCCCCCGTCGAGATCGACGAACTCCAGCGCGCCGTCGACCGGCTCAAGATGGAGGAGCTGGCGCTCAGCAAGGAGACGGATCCGGCCAGCAAGCAGCGCCTGGAGAAGCTGCGGCGCGACCTCGCCGACAAGGAGGAGGAGCTGCGCGGCCTCACCGCACGCTGGGAGAAGGAGAAGCAGTCCCTCAACCGCGTCGGCGAGCTGAAGGAGAAGCTCGACGACCTGCGCGGCCAGGCCGAACGCGCCCAGCGCGACGGCGACTTCGACACCGCGTCCAAGCTGCTCTACGGCGAGATCCCGACGCTGGAGCGCGACCTCGAAGCCGCCTCCGAGGCCGAGGAGGAGGCCGTCCAGTCCAAGGACACGATGGTCAAGGAGGAGGTCGGCCCGGACGACATCGCCGATGTGGTCGGAGCCTGGACCGGCATCCCCGCCGGGCGCCTCCTGGAGGGCGAGACGCAGAAGCTGCTGCGCATGGAGGACGAGCTGGGCAAGCGGCTCATCGGGCAGGGCGAGGCCGTACGCGCCGTCTCCGACGCCGTGCGCCGCACCCGCGCCGGGATCGCCGACCCCGACCGGCCGACCGGCTCCTTCCTCTTCCTCGGCCCCACCGGCGTCGGCAAGACCGAGCTGGCCAAGGCCCTCGCGGACTTCCTCTTCGACGACGAGCGGGCCATGGTCCGCATCGACATGAGCGAGTACGGCGAGAAGCACAGCGTCGCCCGCCTCGTCGGCGCGCCCCCCGGGTACGTCGGCTACGAGGAGGGCGGCCAGCTGACGGAGGCGGTGCGGCGACGCCCGTACTCCGTCGTACTCCTCGACGAGGTCGAGAAGGCGCACCCGGAGGTCTTCGACGTCCTGCTCCAGGTCCTCGACGACGGGCGCCTCACCGACGGGCAGGGGCGGACGGTGGACTTCCGCAACACCATCCTGGTCCTCACGTCCAACCTCGGCAGCCAGTATCTGGTCGAGCCGCTGACCAGCGAGGAGGAGAAGAAGCAGCAGGTCCTTGAGGTCGTACGGGCCTCCTTCAAGCCGGAGTTCCTCAACCGGCTCGACGACCTGGTCGTCTTCTCCGCGCTGACCAAGGACGAGCTGGCGCGCATCGCGCGGCTCCAGATCGACCGGCTCGCCAAGCGGCTCGCCGAGCGCAGGCTCACGCTCGACGTCACGCCTGAGGCGCTGGACTGGCTGGCTCTGGAGGGCAACGACCCCGCGTATGGGGCGCGGCCGTTGCGCCGGCTCATCCAGACGGCCATCGGTGACCGGCTCGCCAAGGAGATCCTTGCGGGTGAGGTGACGGACGGCGACGTGGTCCGCGTGGACCGCGCCGGGGACGGCCTCCTGGTGGGCCCTGCGGGCAAGTCCCTATAGCGGCCTCGCGCCTGCCCCGGTCTGTCGTTCGCCGGGTGCGGCGGGTCCTTGGCCGCTCGCGCAGTTCCCCGCGCCCCTTTGGGGGCGCGGGGAACTGCGCGATCAGCCACACGCTGTCCGCAGATGGCGAACGGCGGAAACACGGCAGACGAGGAGCCGGGCTTGCCCCGGGGGGCCCACTCTGGGAGAGGATGGGCCCATCCATACGAAGGGACAAAGCACGTGAGCATCGACCCGTCCTCGATTCCGAATTTCGGGGGACAGCCCGAACCGCAGCAGGGCGCAGGACCGGCGGGCCCCGTCGTCCCCGACCAGGACCTCGTCAAGCAGCTCCTGGACCAGATGGAGCTGAAGCACGTCGTCGACGACGAGGGTGACCTCGCGGCGCCGTGGGAGGAGTTCCGTACGTACTTCATGTTCCGCGGCGAGGACGACCAGCAGGTCTTCTCGGTGCGGACGTTCTACGACCGGCCCCACCAGATCGAGCAGAAGCAGCAGCTTCTGGAGTCGATCGACGACTGGAACCGCCGCACGCTGTGGCCCAAGGTCTACAGCCACACGCACGACGACGGCACGGTCCGCCTCATCGGCGAGGCCCAGATGCTGATCGGCACCGGAGTCTCCCTGGAGCACTTCGTGTCGTCGACCGTCAGCTGGGTGCGCGCCGCGATCGAGTTCGACCGCTGGCTCGTCGAGCAGCTGGGCCTGGAGTCCGAGGTCGACTCCGCCGAGGGCGAGAAGCCGGGCGACGACGAGGCCTGAGGGCCCGTACGACCGCAAGAGCCGTACGCACGCGAGAGCCCGGCCGGGGCTTCACCCCCGGCCGGGCTCTCGGCGTACCGGCGGCCGCCTCAGCCCGCCAGCGCCTTGAGGCGAGCCACCGCCTCCTCCAGGACGGACGTCCGCTTGCAGAAGGCGAACCGGACAAAGGGGGCGCCGGCCTCGCGGTGGTCGTAGAAGACCGCGTTCGGGATGGCGACGACACCGGCCCGCTCCGGCAGCGCGCGGCAGAACGCGAAGCCGTCGCTCTCCCCGAGCGGGCGGATGTCGGTCGTGACGAAGTACGTGCCGGCCGGGCGGTAGACGTCGAAGCCCGCCGCCGTCAGGCCCTCGCACAGCAGGTCCCGCTTGGCCCGCAGGTCCGCGCGGAAGTCGGCGAAGAAGGAGCCGGGCAGGGCCAGTGCCTCCGCGATCGCGTACTGGAAGGGGCCCGACGAGACGTATGTGAGGAACTGCTTCGCCGAGCGGACCGCGGCGACCAGCTCCGGCGCGGCGGTCAGCCAGCCGACCTTCCAGCCCGTGAACGAGAACGTCTTGCCCGCGGAGCCGATGGTGACCGTCCGCTCGCGCATGCCGGGGAAGGAGGCGAGCGGGATGTGCTCGGCGTCGTCGAAGACCAGGTGTTCGTAGACCTCGTCGGTGACGACGAGCAGGTCGCGCTCGACCGCGAGCCTCGCGATCTCGGTCAGCTCGGCGCGGGTGAGGACCGTGCCGGTCGGGTTGTGCGGGGTGTTGAGGAGGAGCAGCCGGGTGCGCGGCGTGATCGCGTCGCGCAGCTCGTCCAGGTCGAGGCGGAAGCGGCCGTCCGCGGGGCGCAGGGTGACCGGGACGCGCGTACCGCCCGCCAGCGCGATCGAGGCGGCGTACGAGTCGTAGTAGGGCTCCAGCGCGATGACCTCGTCGCCCGGTTCCACGAGGGCGAGGAGCGAGGCCGCGATCGCCTCGGTCGCGCCCGCCGTCACGAGGACCTCGCGGTCGGGGTCGTAGGTGAGGGAGTAACGGGCGAGCTGGTGCGCGGCGATCGCCGTACGCAGCTCGGGGACGCCGGGGCCCGGCGGGTACTGGTTGCCGCGGCCGTCGCGCAGCGCGCGCACCGCGGCCTCGCGGACGGACTCGGGCCCGTCGGTGTCCGGGAAGCCCTGGCCCAGGTTGATCGCGCCCGTGGTGACCGCGAGCGCGGACATCTCGGCGAAGATCGTCGTACCGAACTCGGTGAGGCGGCGGTTGAGCAGCGGGCGCCCGCTCCCGGAAGTGGTGGTCATGGCGGCCATCCTGCGCCGAACCTCTGGACTTCCTCAACTCTGCTTTGGGCCGTCCCGCAGGGGGGCATCCCCCTGTCACGCAAGCAGCGGGGCCCACGGGGGGACCGCGCTTCGGGGGAACGGAAGGAGCGTGATGGTCATGTTCGTGGCCTTCATCTTCAGCGCGGTGATCATCTTCGCCGTGGTCGCGGCGGCCAATATCGCGCACGGCCGCAGGAGCCGCCGTGGGGCCCGGCGCTCGGGCACCGCCGCCGGCGCGGCGGGCGGCGGCAGTTGGTGGGCCGGGGGCGGCGACAGCGGCGGCGGTTCCTCGTGCGGGGGCAGCTCCTCGTGCGGCAGCGGTTCCTCGTGCGGGAGCAGCAGCAGCTCCTCGTGCGGTGGCGGGGGAGGATGCGGCGGAGGCAGCTGACACGGGGCAGCTGGTCCACCGGTTCCGGTGAGCGCCCGGCGGGGAGACAACTCCCGCCGGGCGTTCCGACGTTGATTGCGGCATTGAACAGTTGAACTGTGGAGCCCCCAGGGGGATGGAAACCCTACGAAGTTGGGTAAAAACGCTGTGGCACTGTCGCCGACCATGATTCCCTTTTAACCGCCAGTACCGCCCTCGGATGTCCGTCACGGGTTTGCCCGACCGAAGTCTGGAGACCTGCAAGTGACGAGCTCGTGGGCACGAGCCGGTATTCCGACCGCCCGGTGCCCGTATCCGGGTGCGTCGGCCCCACCTCCATTGCGTGTTAGCGGAGCCGACCCATGCTCACGACCCTGAAGACTGTCTATACCGACACGCGCGCCGCGGACCTCGCCTGGGCCCTGGGGCGCGAGCCGCTGCCCGCGCTCGCCACCCTCGACGTGGAACTGGCCGACGCGAAGATGCAGTTGAGACTCCTCGGCGCCTCCCACCAGGTGCTTCTGGAGGAGGAGCAGGGCAGCTGTTCCGAGACCGTGGCCTGCATCCCCGGCTCCAGCACGCCGCTCCCGCTGGGCGTCTCCAAGCGGGTGGGCGACTGGGAGTACGAGTTCGCCGCGCGCGTCGAGACGCTCTCACGCGGCCAGTTCGCGGGCCGCGCACAGGAATTACTCGCACTGGTGACCGAGCACCCGCACGGCCTCGCCGGGGTCTTCCCCGGCAGCCCGCACGCCTTCACGGCCATGCTGGCGCAGCGGTACGAGGGCTCGGTGATGTGGCGCACGTGGCACGCGTATCCGCAGGACGGCCAGCTGGTCGCCACGCGGACCCGGGTGGGCGTACGGATGCCGCTCCCGGCGGCGCTGTGAGCGGTACGGCGCCGTATGCGACGGGGCGGCGCCATGTGCACCCTTTTGGGGGACCCGGCGTGAGCGTGCGGTGACGTAGCGTGCTGGGGTGCTCGAGTCGTCGGTGCGGTTGCCGGTCTCGCCGCGGGCAGGACGGTTCCTCGTCCTGGCGGGCGTGTTCGTCTGCGCTGCCTGCGGACTCGTCTACGAACTCGAACTGGTCGCCCTCGCGGCCTATTTGATCGGCGACTCCGTCACTCAGGCCTCCGTCGTGCTCTCCGTGATGGTCTTCGCCATGGGTATCGGCTCCCTGCTCGCCAAGCGGCTGCGGCGCCGCGCCTCCTTCTGGTTCGGCGTCGTCGAGGCGGCGCTCGCGCTGGTCGGCGGGTGCAGCGCCATGGCGTTGTACGCGGCGTTCGCGTGGACCGGCGACCGGGGCGAGGTCTGGGCGGGCGGCTCGCGGTACCTCCTCGTCGCCTTCTCCCTCGCCATCGGCGTCCTCATCGGCGCCGAGGTGCCGCTCCTGATGGTGCTCATCCAGCGCATCCGGCGGCAGGACGCCGGGGGCGCGGTCGCCGACCTCTTCGCCGCCGACTACGTGGGCGCGCTCGTCGGCGGCCTAGCCTTCCCCTTCCTGCTCCTGCCGATGTTCGGGCAGCTCACGGGCGCCCTGTTCACCGGCGCGGTCAACGCGTTCGCGGGCGGCGCGCTCGTCCTCGGCCTCTTCGGGCGCGACCTGACCGCGCGCGGCCGCTGGTCGCTGCTGGCCGCGAACGTCACCGTGCTCGCCCTGCTCGCCTCGGCCGCCGTCCACGTCGACGAGTTCGAGCGGGCCGCGCGGCGGGCGGTGTACGGCGACGACGTGCGGGTCGCCGTCCAGACCGGCGTACAGGAAGTCGTCCTCACCGGAGGGCGCCGCCGCACCCTCGACCTCTTCATCGACGGGCGCCTGCGCATCAGCGGACGCGACGAGGACCGCTACCACCGGGGGCTCGTCCGCCCGGCGATGCGGGGCCCCCACGCGCGCGTGCTCGTCCTCGGCGGCGGCGACGGCCTCGCGGCGCGCGAGGTGCTGCGCCACCCCGGGGTGCGCCGCGTCGACATCGTCGAACTGGACGCGGGCGTCGTCGACCTGGCCCGGCACGACCCGGCCCTGAGCGAGCTGAACGGCCACGCCTACCGCGACCGCCGGGTGCGGGTGGTGCACGCCGAGGCGTTCCGCTGGCTGCGCTCGGCGCGCGGGCGGTACGACGTGGTGATCTCCGACCTGCCGGACCCCGGCATCACCGCGAGCACGAAGCTGTACTCCCAGGAGTTCTACGGCCTCGCCACCCGCGTCCTCGCCCCACGGGGGCGGCTCACCGTGCACGCGGGCCCCGTGGCGAGCCGGCCTCGGTCGTTCTGGACGGTGGAGGCGACGCTGCGCGCGGCGGGCCTGAAGACCGTGCCGTACCGCGTGGGCGGGCGCGGGCCCGGGTTCGCCGCCGGGCCCGATCGCACGTCACAGGCGGTGCGGGCGCCCCGCGACTGGGGCTTCGTGCTGGCCTCGCGGGCGCGCCCCGTGCTGCGGCGCGCGGCCGGGTCCGATGTGGTGCGCGCCGGGGCGCGGTCGGCCGAGCCGACCAGGGTGCCGGGGCTGACGGCGTCGACGCTGGTGCACCCTCGGTACGCGAACTGACGCACGGTCAGGCGAAGAGGCGTACATAAAGACGAGTGCGTGGGTAGGCTCGACTGCCATGGAGCATGAGGTGTTCGTTCCGGTTTCCGCAGACCGGCTCCGGCAGGTCCTGGCAGACCCCGAGCGGGTCGCCGGGGCGGTGCCCGGGCTGCAGCGCGACGCGGAGGAAACGGCGGGCCCGCTCTCCGGCCGCCTCAAGGTGCGCGTCGGGGGGCACACCATCACGTACCGGGGCGCGGCGCGGGTCAAGGGCCGCGCCGCCGGTGCGTACGCGATCGAGGGCGAGGGCGCGGAGGTGCGCGGCTCCGGTTCCGTGCGGCTCTCGCTGACCGTGCGGCTCGTGCCGGCCCCGGCGGGGACGACCGTCGTGTTCGGCGGGACGGCCGGCGCCGACGGCCGGATCACGGAGAGTTCTCCACAGGCTGTGGAGTCCGCTGTGCGCAGGCTCCTCGAACGGTTCGCTGAGGGGCTTGCGGAGGCGGCGCCCGCGGACTCCGGCCCGGCCGAGCCCGCCGAGCCGCGGCCCGCGCCCCCCACGGTCTTCGAGACCGAGGTGCCGCCGCCGTCCCTCGACCGGCTGAGCGACGAGGCGGACGACGCCGAAGACCTCGACGAGGTGGACGACGTCGAGGACCTGGACGACGTGGACGACGTCGGCGACATCGATGACGTGGACGACGCCGAGGACATCGGCGGGCTCGGCATCGAGGACATCGAGGACATCGACGACGACGTCAGCGACATCGACGTCCCGCCCGCCGAGGCCGCGCACGCCCGCCGCACGATGATCGGCCGCAGCGCCGAGGAGGTCGACCACGCCCCGCCCCGCGGCAGGTACGCC
>NZ_WMBF01000198.1:0-11258 GCF_019400875.1 Streptomyces anatolicus
CCCCCGCCCCCGCTCACGACAGGCGCAGCGAACATGACCTCAGTGCACTCCCGCACGCCCACCGGCCGGGTGGCCGTGGTGACCGGAGCCGGACGCGGCATCGGCCGCCGGATCGCCACATCCCTGGCCGACAGCGGCCATCGCCTCGTCATCTGTGACATCAACCCGGTGACGGCCCAGGAAGCGGTTGCCTCGCTTGGTCCAGGGCACCGCGCCCTGGTGGGTGACGTCTCTGACGCTTCCGTGTGCCGCGCCCTGGCTGA
The DNA here is from genome assembly GCF_019400875.1 of Streptomyces anatolicus. NCBI lineage: Bacteria > Bacillati > Actinomycetota > Actinomycetes > Kitasatosporales > Streptomycetaceae > Streptomyces > Streptomyces anatolicus. Next base: position 264 of record NZ_WMBF01000198.1, read on the forward strand.
GGACGCCCTGCAACACTTCGGCCGCCTCGACGTATGGGTCAACAACGCCGGAATCCTGCCCATCGGCCCCCTCCAGTCACAGTCCGCCGCACTCCTGGACCGTGTCGTGGCAGTCAACCTCAACGCCGTACTGCACGGAAGCCAGGCTGCCGCGGCGGTCATGAAGGAACGCGGCACCGGTCACCTGATCAACCTCGCGAGCGCCGCCGCCACCAAGCCCATGGCCGGCATGGCCGCGTACAGCGCCACCAAAGCAGGCGTCCTCGCACTGTCCCAGGCACTGCGCCGGGAGCTACGGGGCAGCGGTGTACACGTGAGCGCCATCCTCGCCAGCCTCACAGCCACCCACATGTCGCACGGCCTGCGCCTGCCCTTCGGGCTGACTCCGCTGCCTCCCGCCGCTGTGGCCGCAGCGGTGGACCGGACGCTCCGCCGCCCGACCGCCCTGAGTTATGCACCTCGGTGGCTGGGCTGGGTCCTTCCCTGCACGCACCTGGTGCCAACAGCTCTGCTCGACCGCATGGACGACATGCTCCACGTCGACACCATCGCCTGCCGGCCTGTACCGGAACAACGCACCGCGTACGAGGAAGAGATGCGCCGCTCCATCAAGCTCTCCGCCACCTGAGAGCCCACCTGTGTATCGGGAACGACCGGCCTTCCCCCCGGAACCTTCTCCGTGGCTTCGCAATGGGGCCTGCGACCTTCGGGTCCGGCATGACTTCCCCCCTTGTTGTTCATGATCGCTAAATGAGGGGCTTGAGTACCTGCTTCACCCGGGCCGGAAGCTCTCCGTAACGTGGAGGTGGCAGCTCGGTGCCGTGGTAAGGCCGTTCTCACTTCACCTCCCACGCGAAATAGGCGGCTGCCCGGCGCAGGATCTCGCGCTCCAGACGCCACTCCTGCTCGGCCCTGAGCAGCCGTGTGTTCTCCGCCCGCAGCCGGGCCAGTTCCTCGGCCACGCTGACGTCGGCGTCACGGCCGCCGGACGTGGCCGGGGCCTCGGCCTTGCGGACCCATGTCCGCAGCGACTCCGCGGTGATACCGAGATCCGCGGCCACCGCCGCGTACGTCCGCTTCCCACTCGCGGCCCGAAAGAGCGCGACTGCGTCCTTCCTGAACTCCTCCGAATACGGAGGCCTGCGTCCCACCTGGACATCCCTCCCTGGACCATCAAGATCCATTGTCAGGGTGTCCACTCCACGGGGTCAGCCTCAGTGCACCACCTGCCCCAAAGACACCGACGGAGTACTCATCTGCAACGCACCACCCCACGCAGCCTCGTTGCCCTACCGGTGGAAGGACGAAGGCAGCAGGAGTCACGCAGAGCGACCGTCGAAGGCAGCCCGCTGGGACGTTCTGCTCATGATCCGCTCTCACAAGCAGTGCTCATCGCGTGCGGAAAACGCCATCCCCGCAGGAGCCAGTGCTCACGAAAACTCTAGGGTCCGCAGGTGGAAGGGGGGCGCCGCTGCGGAACAGCTCCGCAGCGGCGCCACTTCTGGGGGGCGGTGACCGGTGCGACCGAACTCCCCTACGGGCCGTACAGGCAGCGATTGCCCACGCGTCCTCAAGAGCGCAGGCGTTGTCGGTTCATGATCATGAATGGATAGGCTCTGCTCATGTCACTCGTACGCCTCGCACTCGCCCCTGCAGTCGCACTCATCGGGCTGGCCGCCCTTACCGCCTGCTCCTCCTCCAGCGGCGACGAGTCGAACTCCGCCTCCAGCAGCCAGGGCGGCGACAAGCAGGTCTCCCCTCCGGCTCCGAAGCCGATCACGAAGGCCCTCACCCAGGCGGAGCTCACCCAAGCAGTGCTGGGCGACGGTGAGGTCCTGCCGGGGTACACCGTGCACGGCACCAAGGAGGCGACGGACGGGCAGTACTGCAACCCCGCGCTGGACAACTCCGCCCCTAAGGGGTGGGTCCGGGGCAGCGACGCCTCGTACGAGTACAACGGCTCCACGCTCAACATGGCCGATGTGCGCATCTGCCTCTTCGACACGGCCAAGGACGCGCACCGCGTGTACACGGCGTGGAAGGGCAAGGAGAAGAGCAAGGAACAGCCCGCCAAGCCGGCGGTGGGCGATGAGAGCACGCTTGTGATCAACCCTGGCAGCAGTGAGGACGATATCGACGGATACAGCCGCTCGGGAAAGGTCGTCATCCGCGTGCAGATCGACGGCAACACCGGTGGTGACCCCTCGGGGGCGCAGGCCATGCTCAGCGCGACGCTGAAGCGTCTTCAGCAGCTCCAGGACGGGAAGCCCGCCACGGTCACGGCCGCAGAGGAACGGGCCGCCCGTTAGCAGACGCCGATCTCAAGGGCGACAGAGCGGTTCCCTGCCGGAAGCCTCATGGCGTCCGCTGACCATGGAGGGAAATAGCACTGGTTATTTCCTTCGTTGCGGTACGCACGTCACGCCCTGTTACCGGCGCGCAGCGCGCAGGCCGTCGTGGTCATGTCCCGCACGCGGCCTGACCTCAGCCAGCACACGCCCGCGTGCCCCCCCTGGCGGTCGGGAACCGCCACAGCCACCCAGCGCAGACCCGTGGGACGTGGAGGGGGTGGAAGCCCGCAGGCACCGCCCCGAGGCCTGGCGGCGGGGCTCCGGCCCACCGATCGGCGGGGGTGGGTGACGAGGCTGGTGGGATACGGCCGGGCCCCTGCGGGAGCGATGGTGAAGGGGCAAGGGGACGAGGCGTAAGTCGCGCAGCGCAGCGCGTCAGCTCATCGCCACTCAGCCGGAGAGCCGCACAGCGGCACAGCCGGGAAGCGTCACGAGAACCCGGCCCGCACGGCCCCGGGCGTCCCAGTCTCACGTCGAGAACGACAAAGGGTACGTACGCGATGACCCACTCCGTGACGCCGCCGCACCGCCCCCGGACCACCCGGGCTTCCATCCCGGCACCGACCTACCAGCGCCCACCGCACCACACCCGGCGCCTGCGTGCTGGTCAGCGCCGCGCGCCCCAGCCCCGGCTGCCGCCGCCAGCAGTGACGACGCCGTGCCTGCTCAGGACTCATCCCGCCTCTCAGGAGACGAACACGCCGATGCCTCCTCGTACGAACCGTCCGACCTCCCACCCCTTGTCCTGCCTACATCGCCGGAACGGGCTGTCGCACGCCGCCTATGCCCGGCTGGTCGCGTCCAGGCACGCGGATCTTGGATTCGGCGGCATGGCAGCCCGCCGCGAGAAGATCGCACGGTGGGAATCGGGGAAGGTCACCCCCGAGCGGACCGCCCAGCTCACCATCGCCGACATCCACGGCGTGCCTCCCAGCGAGGTGCTGCGGCTCGGCTGGCCGCACTGGTTGCACCTCGCCCCCGAGATGTCCGCGACCTTCCACCCCGAGTGGGGTGCCCACGAGGCGCTGCGTCTCCTGCACACTCTCTCCTACCCCCGCGGCGCCACGGACGAGCGCCGCCCGCTCGTCTCCTGCCCGGTCACTCTGGAGCAGACGATCTCCAGATGGTGGGCCCGCACTGCGGTCGACCACGCACCACCCACGCGGCCGGAGACTCCGGTCGAACCGATGCTCCTGGCGGCGCTGGACGCGCGGGCAGGGCAGATCCGGGAGCTGTCCTTCGTCGAGGGCGCTTCGATGGCCCGTCTGCTGGCGGACGGCGAGCTGCGCCTCCTGTGCGACCTGCTCGGTCCGGCGGGTGAGGGGGGCACGGCGAGCCGGTACCTCCTCGCGACCCGGCCCAAGTCCCCGGCCCTTCCTGCCGACTTACTGGGGAGGCATGGGCGCGCCCGCGCTCAGCCCTCACCGGCCGTGATCTCGGCGCCGACCGCCGCCAGTGCCGTGGTGACGGGCTGGAAGAACGTCTCGCCGCCTGCCGTGCAGTCGCCGCTGCCGCCCGAAGTGAGGCCGATCGCGCTTCCGTCGCGGGTGAACAGTGAGCCCCCGCTGTCTCCGGGTTCGGCGCAGACGTCGGTCTGGATGAGTCCGGTGACAGTGCCCTCCGGGTAGTTCACCGTGGCGTTGAGCCCGGTGACCACTCCCTCCCGCAAGCCGGTCGTGCTGCCCATGCGGGCCACTTCCAGCCCGACCGCCGCGTCGGCGGCGCGGACGATCTGTGTGGTCCGGCCGTCACCCGTGTCGACCACGCCCGGGGCGGCCGTCGCCGGATCGTCGTACGTGACGAGCGCGAAGTCACCGTCGCCCGGGAACGTGGCCGCCTGGACGGTGCCGACGGGCGCCCCGCCCTGTTCCTCCGACCACTGCTGGGCCGCGACGCCGCAGTGTCCCGCCGTGAGGAAGCCGGGGCTCCCGTCCTGCGTCGTCACGTTGAACCCGAGCGAACAGCGCGCGCCGCCTCCGAAGATGGCGTCACCGCCCGAGCCGAAGAGCTTGAACTCTCCCGCCGACTTCTCGACGCGGGCCACTCCCGTGCCGAGCGAGGCGACGCTCTTCTCCAGCCTGTCCCACTTCTTCCCGGTGACCGTGCGGTCGGCCGTGACCAGGATCTGATTGGTCCTGGGGTCCGTGGCCCAGGCGGTCCCCGGCATGTCGGCCCGGCCGGCCAGCGTCCGCGTGGCGGTCCCCAGCGTGTCCGCACTGTTGCGGACACTTCGCGGTACCGCCCCGGCTTCCCTCACCCGCGCCTTCACGTCAGCGTCGTCGCCGACGACGTTGACGACGAGTCGCCGCTCGTCCCCGTCGTAGAACGCTCCGCCATATGCGTCACCGAGCCGCGGGGCCAGCCGCTCGGCGAGCCGCGTCGCCGACGCCGCGCTGACCTGTTGGGCCGCGGGCCCCGCGGCGCCCTCCGCGCCGGGCTCCGCGGCACCGGCGTGCTGCAGCAGGACACCCGCTGTGGCCACGCCCATCGCCGCGGCTCCGGCCAGCACGGCCTTTCGCTTGGGTATTCGCTTGTGCCTCAACTCGTCGCCTCCTGTGGGAATTACTGTGGAATGCGGAGTCCGCTCGCCGGCGGAGCCGGAAACACGTTCGGCCCCTGGATACGGACGGGACACGAGTTGCGTTCAACTTGTGCCCGTCTCGGGGACAGCGGATTCTGTAGGGGATGAACGGGGCTGGTGTGGCGTCATGACTGCATGGAATGCGGAGCAGAGTGCTGACTTTCGTGGTCCCCTCGACGTCACAAGGGCGGCCACCGCGGTCGTCGACGCGCGGAGCGTGGTCATCGGGTGGAGCCCCGCGGCGGAGCGGCTGCTCGGGTACCGGCCGCAGGAGATCGTCGGTCGGCCGCTCGCCACGCTTCTGCTATCACCCGATCCGACGTCCTCCGCTCTGCCGCCCCCTCCCGAGTTCCTGGGCAACGAGATCTGTCTCGCCCGGCACCGGGACGGACAGGAGCTGGTGGTCGCCACCGCGGTCTGTCCCCTGGCGGGCGCCGGGGACGCGATGCGGGTCGTCGTCGTCACGGAGCTGCGGGATCTGCGGCTGTGGGAGTCCCGCCTCGCCCTGCTGCACGGCCTGGCCACCCGGTCGCCCGTGGGCCTCGCCATCTACGACACCGACCTCCGGCTGACCTGGTGCAACGCGGCGTACGAAGGGGACATGGGACGCCCGTTCGCCGAGTTCCGCGGCGCTCGGGCCGATGAGCTGTACTCCGAGGGGAAATTCATCAGCAAAGGGCATCCGCCCACCCTCGACGCGGTCATGCGGCACGTACTGGACACGGGCGAGTCCTTTCTCGACCTGCACTTCCAGGGGCGGCCGCCCAGCGATCCGGAGACCGACCACCTGTGGTCCTGTGCCTACTACCGGCTCCAGGACGCCGACGGACACGTGTTCGGCGTGTGCGAGGACGCGTTCGACATCTCCGACCGCTACAAGGCCCAGCGGCGGCTCGCCCTGCTCGTCGAGGCGGGGCGCGGGATCGGGGCCGCCCTCGACGTGGTGGTCACCGCCGAGAAGATCACCGAGGTGGCGGTGCCGGAGTTCGCCGCCACGGTGACGGTCGACCTCGCGAGGGCGGTACTGGAGGGCGAGGTCCCGGCCACCAGCGGCGCGGCGGCGATGTCTCTGGTACGGGTCGCCCGCTGCTCGGCGGGGCGAACAGCGGAATCAGAGCGGCGGCCTCCGCCCGTGGGGTACCCGTCCGGTTCGCCACAGGACCGCAGCCTCTCCTCGGGCGGCCTCGTGCTCGACGACACGACGCTGGTCGTGCCGCTGCGGGCCGGGAACAGCATCCTGGGGCTCGTCACCTTCACGCGCGACGCCGGTTCGGCCACCTTCGACAGCGGGGAGGTGGCGCTGGCCGACGAGTTGGTCGCCCGTACGGCCGTATCCATCGACAACGCCCGCCGCTTCACGCGTGAGCGCACCGCGTCCCTCGCCCTCCAGCGCCAGTTGCTGCCGCGCCAGGTGCCGGAGCAGTCGGCGGTCGATCTGGCCTACCGCTATCTCCCCACCGACGACGTGACAGGGGTCGGCGGTGACTGGTTCGACGTCATCCCGCTCTCCGGGACCCGGGTCGGGCTCGTGGTCGGGGACGTGGTCGGCCACGGTCTGCAGGCGGCCGCCACCATGGGGCGGCTACGGACGACCGTACGCGCGTTCGCCCAGATGGACATGGACCCCGTCGAGCTGCTGTCGCGGCTCGACGATCTGGTGGCGCAGTCGGCGGACGAGCAGTGGGGGGAGCCCGGCACGTCCGGCGACGCCTACGCGGACGTGACCACCGGGGCGACCTGTCTCTACGCGGTCTACGACCCGGTCTCACGGCGCTGCGTCATGGCCAGGGCCGGGCATCTGCCGCCCGCGGTCGTCGACCCGGACGGACGACTGTCCTTCCCGGACCTGCCGGCCGGCCCGCCCCTGGGCCTCGGCGGTCTGCCGTTCGAGGCCCTGGAGGTCGAGCTTCCGGTGGGCAGTCTGCTGGCTCTCTTCACCGACGGCCTGGTCGAGGCCCGTGACCGCGACATCGATCACGGACTCGACACCCTGGGGCGCGTACTGAGCGACCGGCACGCCTCGCTCGAAGACCTGTGCGACCGGGCGGTGGCGGAACTGCTGCCGGACGGCTCGACGGCCGACGACACCGCCCTGCTGCTCGTCCGTACCCGCGAACTCGACACTTCGCGGGTCGCCGACTGGGAGCTGCCCGCGCAGCCGGTCTCCGCGGGCCGCGCCCGGGAGATGGCCACCCAGCAGCTGCACGAATGGGGCCTCGGGGAGCTGTCGTTCGCGACCGAGCTGGTCGTCAGCGAGCTGGTGACCAACGCGGTCAGATACGCCGAAGGCCCCATCCAAGTACGCCTCATCCGTGACCGCACCCTGCTGTGCGAGGTCTCGGACAGGGGCCACACCTCACCGCACCTGCGTCACAGCGGCGAGGACGACGAGGGCGGGCGCGGCCTGTTCATCGTCGCGCAGCTGGTCCAGCGGTGGGGAACGCGCTACACCCGCTCCGGCAAGACCATCTGGACCGAGCAGGCCTTTCCCACGGGCCCTACGACGCGATATGCGCCCTGACTTGGCGGTAGACGCCCGCGTCGGTGTGCAGGCGGCTGTGGGAGAGGCAGCGGGTCTTCTTGTTGACCGCGCCGCTCAAGAGGGTGCTGGCCTGGGGGACGATCTGGTCGCAGTGTGAGGACCAGGTGGCGTAGCGGACGTTGCCGGGGGTCTCGTCGCCCGCGTTGAGGCTGGTGAGGAAGGCGGAGTTCGGGCGCATCTCGACGCAGGAGGGGCTGCCGCACCAGCGGGCCATGTCGGTGCCGTGGTTGGGGCCGGCGAGGGAGACGAACGCGTCGACCTTCTTGCGGACTCCGGCGGACTTCTTGAGGTGGTGGCGGGAGGGCAGGGCGCCCATCGAGTGGGTGACGAGGTCGACCTTCTTGGCCCCGGTGGCCTTCAGGACGCGGTCGATCTCCTGGGCGAGCCTGGTGGCGCTGGTGGCGTTGGACTGGGCGGTGTCGTAGCTCCACTGGTCCAGGCGGGCCTTCGGCCATCCGTCGGCGCGAAAGCGGTCGGCCATGGCGTTCCAGGTGGAGCCGTCGGAGGAGTAGCCGTGCACGAACACGACCGGGTCGGGGTGCGGCGCCGCGGTCTGCGCGGAGGCAGGCACAGGGAAGAGCGGCGCCGCGGACAGGACGAACGCGGGGAGGGCACGCAGCAAGTTCTTCATCACGGGAACGGTTGTAGCTCCCGGGCCCGCGTGACAGCGGGCCCGGGAGCGTGTACTCACCCGCACGGGGGCACAGTTTCACCGCAGAACCGTCACGGCTGACCCCCTCCGCCCCCTCGGCCCTCTCCGCCCCCGTTAGCTGGACCGGAAGGGACTCAGCCCACCCACGCGGCGCGCAGCGCCTTCTTGTCCACTTTGCCGACCTTGGTCGTCGGCAGCCGATCCAGCAGGACCGTCTTGCGTGGCGTGTACAGCTCGCCCAACTCGGCGGTCACCGCCGCGCCGACCGCGCCCGGGTCGACGTCGGCGTCCTCGGCCGTGGCCAGGAAGACCTGGACGGCCTCCCCGTACTCCTCGTCGGGCACGCCCAGCGCCGCCGCGTTGCGCACACCGGGCAGCGTGAGCAGGAAGTCCTCGAGGACCCTGGAGTAGACGTTGTCGCTGGTGCTGCCGGTGACGATGATGTCCTTGGCCCGGTCGACGAGATAGAGGTATCCGTCGGCGTCGAGATAGCCCAAGTCCCCCGTGCGCAGCCAGCCGTCGTGCAGCGCCGCCGCCGTACGCTCCGGGTCCTCGTAGTAGCCGAGCATCACCGTCTCGCCCCGGACGCAGACCTCGCCGACCCGGCCGGCGGGCAGCGCCGCCGTGCTGTCCTCGGCGCGGATCTCGATCTCGGTGTCGGATATCGCGCGACCGCAGCTGCGCCACAGCTCGGGCCGCCGGGGTGCCTGCGAGGCGAGTTCCTCCGCGCCGAACGCGGCGATACCGAGTGCCTCCGACTGCCCGTAGCCCTGGCTGAGCACCGGTCCGAAGACCTCGACCGTCTGTTGCATCCGGCTGGGCGAGCAGGCCGCGCCGCCCACGACGATCCGCCGCAGCGCGGGGAGGGCGCCCGCTGTGCACTCCGGGTGGTCGAGAAGCGCGTACAGCATCGGCGGCACGAACATGGTGGCGGTGATCCGCTCCTCGCGCAGCACCGCCAGCGCCGCGCCCGCCTCGAACTCGGGCAGCACGACGAGGGCGGACCCCGTCACCAGTGCCTGGACCGAGGTGAGATGGCCGCTGCCGTGGGTGAGGAGCGTGGAGACGAGCACGCGGTCGGTGTCCGGGTCCATGGTCGGGAAGACCGTGGGGCGCGAGTCGCACGGGGCGTCCTCCGCCAGGTCCACCAGCGTGTCGTAGAGCCGGTGGCTGTGCGCGGCGAGCTTGGGGCGGCCCAGGGTGCCGCCGGTGTAGAGGACGGTGACGGCCTCGTCCGCTGCCGGGGCGGGCACGCCGTCGGGGCGCTCCGCCGGGCATGCGGCCGCCAGGGCCAGCAGGTCCGTGCACGGCTGCGCGCAGGGCCCGAGGCTGAGCAGCGTGGGGGCGTGGACGCTGCGGCCGGCCGCGTCGGCGGCCCGCTCGGCGAAGAGCGGGTCGGTGACGACGGCGCGCGCCCGGGACTGCTCGACCAGGGCGGCGAGTTCGCCGGGGCCCGGCTCGGGCGGCAGGAACACCACGCGGCAGCCGATGAGATGGACCGCGAGCTGCACCAGGACGGAGTCCACGCGATTGGCCAGGAAAAGCCCCACTCCGTCGCCGGGTGCGAGCCCCTGCCCGCGCAGCGCGTGCCCCAGCGCGAACAGTCGCCGCCGGGCCTCCCCCCGGGTCAGTCGGTACCCGCCCTGGACGAGTGCCTCGGCGTCCTCGTCCTTGTGCCAGTGCTCCAGGATGTGGTCCAGGTAAGTCCGCGGCGCGGATGTTTGCTCTGCCTTAACGATCATGGGCATATGCAAACATGCTGCTCAGGAGCGGTGACCTCGGAGGGTATGGCTTCGGCCATCTCCTGACGGAGTATCATGCCCCGGCAGGGCCATGGGGGTGATAATCACACCGCAACCGTGCAGGGGGCGCGTTCCGTTCAGCCGGGCAAGTGGTCGTCGTCGAGCATGACGGCATGCGTACCCGCAGGAAGAAGAAGCGCGCGTGGCCTCTTCACCTCTTCGCACTGCTGATTCTGGTCTGCGCCGTCGCCGTGCCGGGTGGAGGGCGCGCGACGGCCGACGGCGCGGGGAACGGCGGCCTGGCACTGCAGGTGCACGTCAACTCCCGGCCGGGAACCGGCGCGATGGAGCCCGGCATCAGGGTCGGTGACCCGGTGCACAAGGTCTACCGCCTGATCAATCGCACGGGGGCGGACCTCTATGACGTACGCGTGACTGATCCCGCCCTTCCCCGGGGCGCCGCCGTCACCTGTGGGGGCCGCGGCACGGTGGCGATGCTGCGCGGTCTCAGCTCGACCACGTGTGCGGCCGAGACGCGGGCCCTGCCCGGGGTGCGGGCAGCGGACGTCACCGCCGTCGGCCGTATCCCGTCCTTGCGCACGGACTCCCGGGCCCGCGCCCGGGCGGGATACCGCGGCATCGGAGGCGCCCTGGCCCTCGCTCAGACGGTCGGTGTGACCCACCAGTGGGGCGTCATCCAGTACGTCGTCACCAACCGGGGGGACCGGGTCGTGTACGACGTCCGTGTCAGCGACGCGCTGCCGCAGGCGAAGGCCGTCGACTGCGGGGGCGGTCGTCCGGTGGTGCCGCAGATCGCTCCCGGACGCTCCGCGGTATGCCGCTCGCACGCCCGTGCGGCGCCGGGCACCTATGTGAGCAGGGGCTTCGCCGAGGCCAGTGATCGCACCGCGACGCTGGGGCGCTCCGGCGCGCTTGTTCCTCCTCCGCGCCTGACGGCACGTTCCTCGGCGCAGTTCACCCTCCTGGCGCCTCCTGTTCCGGCCGCTCGCGTCCAGCCGCCTGCGCCTCCTCCGGCGCCGCCCCGCCCACCTCGGTCCGGAGCCCAGGCCGGGCAGGGAGTCGGGCATGGGGCCAGGCAGGGGAACGCCCGTCCCCCTTCTTCGCCC